>JAHWKJ010000351.1 GCA_019347905.1 Planctomycetota bacterium | reverse complement strand
AGAGCGAGCCGTGCTAGGCTTTGTCGGAAAACGCACACCAACCCGAAGCGCGAGCGAGGGAGAATGTGTTTGTCCCCGTGCCTCGCTCGCGCTTCGGGTTAGTATTCGCCGCGAGCGCGGGTTTTCCGACAAAGCCTAATCTCATCAACCTGTCGACCGTCTGCTTTCAACCAGTAGAACAATGACCGCCAGCAATTCCCAATTCCGCGACGAATGGCTCTCCGCCTATTACGATGGCGAGAGCACGCCCGCGGAGCGCGCCGAAGTCGAGCGCCGGCTGACCGCGGACGAGTCGGCCCGCCACGATCTCGAAGCAGACGCGCGGCTGTCGGCACTGCTGGCCGAACTGCCGCGCGAGCGGCTTTCCGCCGATTTCTCGCGGGCGGTGCTGTCGCGCATCGAGCGCGAGCTGCTGCTGGCGCCCGCGAGCGACGATGGCCCGAGGCCCCGTCGGAAGCGCCGCATCGCGGCGGGATTGATTGCACTGTCGACCGCCATGGCGACCGCGGCTGCAATTGTTGTGCTTGTGAATGTGCTGGGCGTCGATCCGGCCGCCCCGGATGCCTCCGGCGTGGCGAAGGTCGACCCGCGCAACGAGGGCGATGGCCTCGCCGATACACGTGACACTCTCCGGCAGCGTGGCCTGCGTTCCCCCGACGCCCTCATGCGCGGCGACGAGAAGGCCGGGGGGCAGAAAGCGTTGCCCGACGCGCAGGCTGCAACGGGTGTCGCCGAAACGGTTCCTGCCGACCAGGACGACACGTATGAAGCACGTTCCCGCGCGAACGCCATTGCGGAGCGCGAAGCCCGCGAGGCGATGGAGGCGGGGACAAAAGCCGAACTGGCGGAGTCGCTCGATGAACTGTCACTCCAGCACGCCCGCGTGGGCGATGTCGTGCGGTATGCCCGGCCCTCTGCCGACGGCGTCGCGGTCGTGGAACTGACAGTCGTGGACGTTGAAGACGCGGTCGGCGCTCTGCGGGTACTGCTCGTCCCGATGACAGAGGCGGACGATCGCTCCCCGCCGCTTGCGTCGTCACAACCCGCCGCTGAAGGTGTGGCTGACGCGAAGGATCGTTCCGCCGGGGCTGCTGCTCCGCCGCGCGAAGAAGCCCGGTTGCGGGCCATCGATCCGGCCTCCAACGCCGCGCCGAACGGCCTGGTGGCCGTCTACGTCGAATCGAGCGGCGAACAACTGGCTTCCGCGCTCCTGGAACTGAAGCGTCGCGGGATTCTTGAACGGCCGACGCTGCAGCCGCGCGTCGAGCCGGATCAGGTCGAGGTGGCCTGGCTCGATTCGCCTGAGGACGAAGTGTTGCGAAGAAAGCAGCGCCGCCCGCTGTCGCTCGCGGCCGCCGTCGCATTGGCGCGCGAAGCAGACCCCTCGGGCGCCGCGGCGCCGACTGCACGAGACCGGATCGAACCGTCGCCGCCTGCGCAACTGGAGCAGGCGCCCACGCCTGCTGCGCGTGGCTCAGCCTCCGCAGGTGGGGAAGCGTCCACGCCGTCGCGGGCCAGGCGAGGACCGGAACGGGCGGAGTCGGGCTCACGCGGGCGGTTCACCGATCCCGACGCTCCCTCCGAAGGTACGATAGCCAAACGGCAGCGGCCGGCGGGCGGCCGTTCGCTTCAGCTTCTGTTCAACGCACGGCCGGAAAGCCTGCGCTTGGACCGCGCCGCGGCGGCTGCGCCTGCGCCAGCACCGCAAGGTGCGGATGCAGCCGCGAAAGCACTCGAACCGCGCGAGCTCGCCCCGAGCGATTCCCGGCCAGCCGAAGCGGTCCTGGCCGACAACGCGGTGCGCGTGATCTTCGTCTTCAAAGTCGATCCGCCCACGGCCGCCGGACCCGAGCAGTAGCGGCGCACGAGCACCGTCCTCAGGCGATGCTTTCTTCTCGGCGGGCGAGATCCTGCCGGAACCGCTCGATGACGGCGAGTAGTTCCTCGTCCTCGATCTCCCACAGGCCGCGCCCGGTCATGTCCTCTGCCAAAAGGCCTAGTGTGGCGAGCATCTGCCCGAACCGCATGTCGGAGGCCATCCGCCGCACCACTTTGAGTTGTGCGAGCAGTTGCAGGCTCAGGTCGTCGGCACTCATATCAAATCTCCTATCTTTGGATCCGGACCGAACGCTCGACGAAGTTTTCCGATGACCTCGACCCTGAGGGAAATGCCGGGCGCGAGCTTGGCGATGCGAGTGGCTCGAGTCACGCCATTGACAATCTCCAGGACGCCGTCCGAACCTTCGTAGACTCAGATCGGAGGCATGCCGGCTATAGAAGTGCCAAACCGAGCGATTTGCCGGTGGAGTTTCAACGGATCAGCTGCGGAAGCGCGTGAGCTCGGAACGCGCAGCTCAGCCGGATCGACGTCACGGAAGTCGCCCGCCATTCGATTAGGATACAGCACTTCACAGCGCGGCGGACAGTCTGAGTACTCTGCGACGCGATGTCCTTGCCTGCTGACTTCTGCCGAACCGACCTCGTCGCGTACAATCCGCGGGCGGTCGCCCAGCGACGATCCGCGCGTCGGACGACCGGCTGTCACGATTTCACCTCTCACGGAGCGCACTGATGCCGCCCCGCAGCCCTTCCTACAGCCTGACGATCCGCCTGTTGTATCCCGACCGGCCGGGGCAGCTTGGCCGCATCAGCTCCGCCATCGGCGAGGCGGACGGGTTGATCGGCGCCGTGGACATCGTCGACGTCCGTCAGGGGTCCATCACACGCGACTTCACGGTTTATGCCCGCGACGACCAGCACGGTGAGCGGATCATCAAGGCCGTGTCGTCGCTGCCGGAAGTCGAAGTCCGCAGCACCAGCGACCGCACGTTTCTGCTACACCTGGGCGGCAAGATCGAAGTCCGCTCGAAGGTGCCGGTGAAGACGCGCGACGACTTGTCGCTGGTGTACACGCCCGGCGTCGCCCGCGTCTGCCGCTCGATTCACAAGGATCCCGAGGCGGCGTTCGCGCTGACGATCCGGCGGAATACCGTCGCGGTGGTCACCGACGGTTCGGCCGTGCTGGGGATGGGGAACATCGGCCCGCGGGCGGCGCTGCCGGTGATGGAGGGCAAGGCACTCCTGTTCAAGGAATTCGGGGCCGTCGATGCGTTTCCCATCTGCCTCGACACGCAGGACACGCAGCAGATTGTGGATACCGTCCGCTATCTGGCCCCCACGTTCGGGGCGATCAATCTCGAAGACATCTCGGCCCCACGCTGCGTCGAGATCGAGCAGACGCTCGCGCGCGAGTTGGACATTCCGGTCTTTCACGACGACCAGCACGGCACGGCGGTGGTCGTGCTCGCGGCCCTGAAGAACGCACTGAAGGTCGTGGGCAAGGAGATGACGAACGTCCGCGTGACGATGAGCGGGGCCGGGGCCGCCGGCGTCGCGATCGCCAAGTTGCTGGCCTCGCAGGGCGTTAGTCAGATCATTGTCTGCGATCGCGAGGGTGCCATCCATCGGGACCGCACGCAGAACATGAATCCCGTCAAGCAGTGGCTCGCCGAGAATACGAATCAGGAGCGGATCAGTGGTCCTTTGAGCGAGGCCATGTCCGGGGCCGACGTATTTATCGGCGTTTCGGGACCGGCTCTCGTCAGTGCCGATGACGTCCGGCACATGGGCGAGAGTCCGATCGTGTTCGCCCTCGCCAATCCCGATCCCGAGATTTCACCCGAGGACGCCGAGCCATTTGCAGCCGTAATGGCCACCGGCCGCAGCGATTATCCGAACCAGATCAACAACGTGCTGTGCTTTCCGGGCTTCTTCCGCGGGATGCTCGACGTGCGGGCGGAGCGGGTGACGGAATCGATGAAAGTCGCGGCTGCTGAGGCGCTGGCCGCGGTCATTCCGGAGACGGAATTGTTGGCCGATTACATCGTCCCCAGCGTATTCGACCGCCGAGTGGTGCCGGCCGTGGCCGAAGCCGTGGCGCGGGCGGCCGTGGAATCCGGCGTCGCCCGCCGCCAGGCGAAGCCGGCGCAGGCGGGGACGCCGTAGGAGGGTCGAGGGTTGCCACCGGAGCGGCACTCGGGGCGGAGAGCTTCTGCATTCTGAAGGTCAGTTGATCGGGAGCCCCAGCGGCACAGTGAGAGTGGCGTGTCTCAATATTCTCCGACAACCTCGCCACCGGCACGGGTTCCCAGAGCGTGCCAGATGCTCAGATCGATGCTCTCGCTGATGGAGCGAGTCGAACCGTCGAACAGGACGACGTTCACGATCCCTTCATGATAGCTGCGAGAGGTGATCATGGCGTAGGACGGCCTCCCCGCGCCCCCATTCCTGCCCTCCTGCCACGAGTTGTAGTCCATCTCGTCGTATTCGGTTCCGCCTGACGTGAAACGTACCTTCGTATTGGGCGGCAGCGTGACGGTCACTCCGGCATGATGAACGCGACCGTCCGGCCGAATCAGCTTCGTATCCGTTGACGCCGGCAGTCCTGGACCAGATGAGGAGACTTTCGGGCGCACGTTTCGTCGTGCTCTGCGTCCACCCCATGCTGCTCCTCCGCTCCATGAGTGTTCCTCGGTTCGAATGTGCTGTCTCGGGTTTGCCCGCTGAGGCAGCAAGAACTATTCCCAACCGGCACCCCGCCCTTTCCGGTACAATCACGGCTCGACAGCGGCATTCCGTGGTGAAATCGTCGCCACAACGGGCGAGGCAGTCGCCACGTGGCGCCATGTGCTCAGGCGGAGGAACTCGTGCGCTGGCCCAAACGGTATTTTGCCGGTCGTGTTCAGCGGAGAGAGGGCTTCGGCAAGGGTTCCGTGTTCGTGCTCTACCCCGAGAGGAGTTGGGCACTGGCCCGATGGCAGGCGATGTCCCCGCCGCTGGCCATCGGCGGGGTTCTCCTGCTGCCAACGGTGATCGCCTCCGTCTGGATCGCCAAACGAATCGGCGGTCGCATTCAGACGGTTGGGCAGCAGGTCTCTCGAATCGCCGGAGGCGACTTCACGCCGGTTGGTGTGACCAGCGTGAACGACGAGCTGCGAGATCTCGCCGAAGGGGTGAATCGGATGGCTGTCGCATTGGACGAGTCGATGCGAAGCATCAGGGAGAGGGAACGATCTGCTCTGCTGACGCAGCTTGTCGGAGGTCTGGCCCATCAACTCAGAAACGCACTGACCGGCGCGCGCACGTCGATTCAGCTTCATCGAAGGCACTGCGGCTCCCGAGACGATGAGGCCATCGACGTGGCACTCAGGCAACTGACACTCACCGAGGAGCAGATCAAGGCTCTCCTGCGTCTGACCCGCGGTGAATCCCGACCGTCATCCTCCGCCAGCGTGAGCACCATTCTCGACGAGACGATCTCGCTCGTGCGGCCTGTCTGTGCCCATAAGAAGATCAGGTTTTTCTACGAGCGAGGCGATGTCGAGTGGCACGTGTCCGATTCCGACGCCATGCGGGGAGCGCTTCTCAACCTGATGATGAATGCCATCGAAGCTGCCGGTCCTCTGGGCGTTGTGCGGGTCGGTTCCAGCCGAGAGGCGAGCAGTGTGGTGATCGAGGTCGCCGACAATGGACCGGGCGTCCCCATGGAGATCGCAGACGACGTCTTCGATCCGTTCTTTACTACAAAGGACGAGGGGGTCGGGCTGGGACTGGCTCTCGCCCGCAAGGCGGCACAAGACTGCGACGGAACCCTCTCGCTGCACCGCAGCAACGGCATGACCGTCTTTCGTCTGGCGCTGCGCGCGGAAGCCGTGCAGGGTGCCAGTGGAATCGAATCCGCCGAGCAAATCGCCTGCCCCGAGCGGCGAACGGCCCGGAAAGGGCGTGGATCATGAGCAGCGTCTTGATCGTGGACGACGAAGCTTCGATTTGCTGGGCGCTGGGGAATGCGCTGAGCGAGGACGGTCACGCCGTCACAACTGCGGCGAGTGCTGAAGAAGCCCTCGACCTTGCATGGGCCACGCGGCCCGATGTCGTCGTGATGGACATTCGCCTGCCGGGCCTGGATGGACTCTCGGCGCTGGAGAGGCTGCGTGGCCGCCTGGCAGCAACTCCGGTCGTCGTGATGACCGCCTTCGGAAGTCTCGACACAGCGGTGCACGCCATCAGCCGGGGGGCGTTCGAGTACCTGACCAAGCCATTCGACCTCGATGATGCCATTGAGGTGATTCGCCGTGCTCTCGATTCTGGTCGGTCCACCGAATCCGGATCGGCCTCTGGCGTACTGGAATCCGCTCTGGACGGGATGCTCCTTGGCGAGTCCCCCGCCATGCAGATCGTGTTTCGCAAGATCGCCCTTGTCGCTGAGCACGAGGTTCCGGTGCTGATTTCCGGCGAGAGCGGAACGGGGAAGGAACTTGTCGCCACGGCGATCCATCGCTACAGCAGGCGATCGGAGGGACCGTTCGTGCCCATTTGCGTCCCGGCCATGAGTGAAGCGCTTGTCGAAAGTGAACTGTTCGGGCACGCCCAGAGTGCCTTTACAGGAGCCCTGTTCGAGCGTCAGGGGCTACTGAGGAGCGCACACGGGGGAACGGCTTTTTTCGACGAAATCGGCGATGTGTCTGTTCTCACGCAGACCAAGCTGCTGCGGGTGCTGGAGACCAGGTCGATCACGCCGGTCGGCTCAAACCAGCCACAGAACACGGATTTTCGCCTCGTGGCGGCGACGAATCGGCCCCTCGAAGAAATGGTCGCCGCCGGTTCGTTTCGAGAAGACCTGTTGTACCGCTTGAACGTGTTCCGCATCGAGATGCCTCCCTTGCGCGAGCGACGTGAGGACATTCCCCTCCTGGGCCGCCACTTCTTGAGCCGCATTGACCGCCTTGGGAAGGCGACGCTTTCCGATGAGGCGCTCGAAGAGTTGTCGTGTCGACCCTGGCACGGCAACGTGCGAGAACTCCGCAACGCCATCGAATATGCAGTCATCACCACCCGTTCAGGGG
>JAHWKJ010000350.1 GCA_019347905.1 Planctomycetota bacterium | reverse complement strand
TGGACATCTTCGCCTCGACGGCGCGGACGGCCGAGGCCCGGCTGCAGGTGGAGCTGGCGCAGCTCCTGTATTTCCGCACGCGGCTGAAACGGCTGTGGACGCACCTGGAGCGGATCGAGGGCGGCGTCGGCGCGGGGCGCGGGCCGGGCGAAAAGTAGCTCGAGACCGACCGCCGGCTGCTCGACCGCCGCGTCGCCGAACTGCAGCGCAAGCTGGCGGAAATTGAGAGCCGTCGCGAACGCACCGTCGCGGCCCGCGGCGAAAAGCTCACCGTGTCGCTGGTGGGCTACACCAATGCGGGCAAAAGCACGCTGATGAACGCGCTGACCGAGGCCGATGTCTTCGTGGCCGACAAGCTGTTCGCCACGCTCGACACCCGCACGCGTCGCTGGCAGATCCCGACTCTGGGCGACGTGCTCTTGAGCGATACCGTCGGCTTCATCCGCAAGCTGCCGCACCACCTGGTGGCGTCGTTCCGCTCGACGTTGGAAGAAGCCCGCCGGGCCGACCTGTTGCTGCACGTGGTGGACGCGAGCCACCCCGAGGCCGAGCGGCAGATCGCGACCGTCTACGAGGTGCTGCGCGACATCGGCGTCGACGCATCGAACGTGATTCTGGTGCTGAACAAGATCGACGCCGTGCCGGATCGTTCGTTCATCGACGTGCTGAAGGTGCATTACCCCGGCTCGATCGAGATCAGTGCCGCAAAGCGGCAGGGACTGGCGCAACTGGCGTTCGCCGTCGCCGGCCGTCTGGCCGAAGGCTACGTGGATGCACGCATCGAAACGGGCGTGGCCAATGGCCGGATGTTCGCTTGGCTGGCCGAGCATGCCGACGTCAGCGAAACCGAGTATCACGATTCGCGGGTCACGTTCACGTGCCGGCTCCCGCGCCGCCTGACGCCGCAATTGAACGGCGACGGCACGACCGTGACGATTCTGCCGGCGCTCGAGGAACTGCCGGCGGCGTCGTGAGGCGGTCGGCAGGAGGCAGTCGGCGGAAGGCGGTCGGCGGAAGGGGGAAGGCAGGCGGCAGGCGCAGGGAGACGGGGTGCCCGGCGGCCGGTTTTCTGCGTTCAAATCCGCTCTGGCCGCGCGCAGTGGCCGCTGCTAAAATCCCGTCCCTTTCGCCCGGGGCGCAGGTCAGAGGCAGGGCCGGGTCCGGGTTCCGACGCCATCTGCGAACAAGGAAGTACGTAATGACGAGCAGGACGCTCAGGGCGGCCCTGGTGGCGACCGTCGCCCTCGCCATTCTTTCGACGGCGAGTTCCACCCGCGGCCAGAACGAGCCCGTGCGCGGAGCCGAGCGCAGCGGCCCAGGGAGTGTCCGATTACCTCCGGAGTTGGGCAACTTCCGACTGCTGAGCGGCACCCGCTCCGCTGCCGAACAGTCCGCCGACCTGGTCGTGCCCGAAGCGTCGCCGCAGCTTCGGCAGATCCTCGACGACTGGTCGCGCTCGTCGTCGCAGATCACCAAGCTCCAGGGCGAGCACTACCGCTACGTGTACGACATGGTGTTCGAGGTCGAGAAGCACTCGCAGGGCTTCTTCTACTACGAGGCGCCGGACCGAGGTCGCATCGACCTGCAGCCCGTCGATATCCGTCCGGGAACCCCCGGCGCTCGCAAGAGCGACAAGACCGGCGAGCCGTACAAGCTGCAGTCCGATCACGCCGAACGCTGGATCTGCGATGGCGAGAAGATCTGGCAGATCGAGGACGAGAAGAAGACGGCCGATGTGTATCCCATTCCGGAAGATGCCCGCGGACGAAACATCATGGACGGGCCGCTGCCGTTTCTGTTCGGTCTGCCCCCCGACAAGGCCCTCAGGCGGTTCGACTTCACCATTCTGCCGCGGACTACCGAACACGAGGTCTGGCTGCTCGTCAAGCCGCGGCTGAGGAGCGACGCCGAAAACTGGAAGCAGGCGCGGGTGATCCTCGACCGACACACATGGCTGCCCAAGGCGGTGCAGCTTCTGGCCCCTTCCGGCAATGAGGAGACGGTCTATCAGTTCAAGGGAATCACAATCGGCGAGAACAAGCCGCTGATTTCGATTCCCTGGATCGGCGGCAGCCAGAAGTGGTGGGATCCGAATCTGCCGCGGAGCTACACGATCGAATATCACAAACCCACGGAAGTCCGCCCGGCGGACAACCGTCCGAACGCATTGCCGTCGGTCATCGGCATCCACGGCACGCGGGCGGTCACGATGCTGCGGCAGGTGGGCTGCGAGGTCGAGCTGGTCGCCGGCCGCGCTGCCGAGAAGGCCGACCTCGCGCACGTGGTGTACGAGCAGCGACCCCCGGCGGCCTCGCCTCTGGCCGAGGGGCAGAAGGTGACGCTGACCTATTTCGTGCCGCCGGAGTCCGCCGCCTCAGGCGATGTGCCCGGTCCAGTGGAACTGGAGCCGAAGCGAACCGTACAGAACACCGGCGGGACGCGGGGCGTCCTGCCGTCCGTCGTCGGACAGCACTGGAAGAAGGCCGGCGCCGAACTGGAGGCGGCGGGCTACAAGGTCGAGTACCTGAAAGGCCGGGCCGCCAAACAGAAAGAGCAGGTCTACCGCTGTTACGAGCAGCGCCCGCAGGCCGGCGAGCGCGTGCCTCCGGGTGCGACGATCAAGCTGATCCTGTTCACCGACCCCGGGGCACAGAAGTAACGGCGGAGGTCCGACGCAAAGGCGCGAAGGCCGCAAAGATTCGCAGAGAATGAAGGCAGGCGACTTCTTCCCTTTGCGAGCCATTGCGATCTTCGCGCCTTTGCGTCAAAAGACGGGCGCGGCAACACGTCAGAGGGCGATCTCGTAGCCCTTGCGCTGCTCGCGGCTTTGCCAGCGGTTGGCTTCTTCGTCGCCGACGATCTCTTCGGTCTTCGGATCCCAGCGCAGCGGACGGCCCAGCCGCAGGCAGATGTTCGCCAGGTGGCACGTCGTGATCGCCCGGTGGTGCGAGAACACGTCGCTGACGGGCTGCTCGCGGGTCTTGATGCACTCGAAGAAGTTGCCCATGTGGTCGCCGTGCTTTTTGCCCTTATAGACGCGGGCGATGGCGTCTTCCGGCAGCGGCTTGCCGGTGAGTTCTTCGACCGGCTTTCCGCTGATGCGGCCGCGGTTGACGAAGATGCGGCCCTGGGTGCCTTCGATCTGCACGCCGTTTTCGAAGTCGGTGCCGTCGTCTTCGCGGATGTGGTCGGCGATGACCAGTTCCACCCCATCGCCGAACTTTGTCAGCACGCGGAACGTCGTCGCCGTGTTGAACTGATCGTCGGCGGTCGGATGTCCCTTCTCGAGCGGCACCGGAAACTCGGCCATGCCCTCGAACGAGACGGGGCCGGTGTCGTCCGCACCGAGCGCCCAGTGGGCGATATCGACATGGTGCGCGCCCCAGTCGGTCATCTTCCCGCCCGAGTATTCGAACCACCAGCGAAAATCGTGATGGCAGCGCTGGCGGATGTATTCGACGGCGGGCGTCTGGCCCTGCCAGAAGTCCCAGTCGAGATGCGACGCCGGCGGCTCCTTCTGGAACGGCCCGCCCTTGGGCGCCCCGCCAATCGCCACGAGAATGCGGCGGATCTCGCCCAGCCGGCCCTCGCGGCATAAGGCCACGGCCTGTGCGAACGGGCCGTGGCTGCGCTGCTGCGTGCCGACCTGGAAGACGCGGCCGGTCTCCTTCACGGCTTTGCAGATAAGCCTGCCTTCCTCGATGGTGAGCGTGAGCGGCTTTTCGCAGTAGACATCCTTGCCGCTCTGCATGGCCTCGATGGCGATCTTCGCGTGCCAGTGGTCGGGCGTGCCGATGGTGACGGCGTCGACGTCGTCGCGCTCCAGCAGCTTGCGATAATCGCCGAAGACCTCGGCCTTGCCGTCGGCCAGCTTCGCATTCGCGCGCTCGGCGTGCGTGGCGTCAACGTCGCAGACGGCGACGATGTCTCCGAAGCGCTTGGCGGAGCCGGCAATCGATGTACCCTGACCGCCGCAGCCGATGGCGCCGATGAGCGGCCGGTCGTTCTTCTCGCGCGCCTTGGCATCCTGCGCGACAGCGGCGCCGCCGGGGAAGAAGCCGTAACCTGCCGCCGCCAGAGCGGCGGTGCGCTTGAGAAACTCCCGGCGGGTCGTGCCGTGCATGCGGGTGGGCCTTTCGTAATGAACAGGGAACTTCTCAGGCGAGGGCGGTTTCGTCGGCGACGATTCGCACGCGCTCGTCGAGGCGCGTTGCGGAGAGCACCTCGCGGACGACTTCGGACGGATCGAGGATCTCGACTTCAACCCGCTCCAGCAGCCAGGCGATCGTGCCGAAGACCTCGCTCGAGATCGCACGCACGCCGGACATATCAAGCGCCAGCACGCGGCAGCCGGTGCCGTGGATCAGGTCCTCCAGTTCTGAGCGGAATTGCGTCGTTCGCAGCGACAGGTACTCGTGCTCTCCGAAATCGACGACCGTCCGCCGGCCGCGCTGCTGAACGTGAAGTTCTGCGGAACGTGACGGCATAGTGTCCCTCCTCGACCGGAACCGGTCTTTTGTTGACAGGAGACGGGCGGTCTTCCGTGCCAGCCCCGTTGGCAGGGGCGCAATGCCCCTCACACCCTTCGCGGGCGACGAACCATCAGCCTAGCGGCGGTCGAGCGGGATGGCAAAAGGTTTTTTCCCCATTCGCCGGCGCGCCGGCTTCCGCGAACCCTCACCGCTGGTTCACGTCCTTCAGCAGCTCGTTGAGCGTGCGCTGGTAATCGTTGAGCCCTTCGCGGACCTGCTCCAGCTCGGCACTGCCGGCGCTCTGGCCCCCGAACAGGCCCCCGACCGTCTGTGCTGTCGAGTAGATCGTGTAGGCGTTCACCGCCACGCCGATGAGCGCGACGCCCACGAACGCCCACAACGCCCGGCGGAAGCCCGTCATCGAGCGGCTGATCTCGTCCAGCCGAGTCGCGATCGACTGCAGGTGGCGATCGACCAGCCACACCGCCGGATCCATGTCGGGCGCTTCGGGCAGCGCGGCGGAAGCGGGTGGCGGCGGAGGGGCCGGTGCGGGCGGCGGCTGGGTCGCCGCGGCTGCGGAATCCGCACGCAGACACTCCGGACAACGCCGCGGCAGCTCCGCGTCGGCCGGAATGCGAAAGCTCCGCCCGCAGTCGGGACACTGCCACAGGCGGCGGCTGGTGGCGGCGGCGGTCACGGCATTTTTCCGCGCTGGATGATCCAACTGAGCCGTTTAGCCGCGGCCCAATGGGCCGCGCGGCCCTTGGGCCGCGGCTAAACGACTAACGGCGGCTAAACGGGGACTCGCGGCGCCGGACGATCACGGCAGGTGGCAACCCGATGCGCCGCGCTTGGCGAGATATTGTTGATGGTACTCCTCGGCCCGCCAGAAGGTCGAGGCCGGGACAATTTCCGTGGCGATCGGCCGGCGGGGGCTCCCTGAGGTTTCCAGCGCCCGCCGAGAGGCTTCGGCCGCCTCGCGCTGGCTCTCGTCGTGATAGAAAACCGCCGAGCGGTACTGCGTGCCGATATCCGGCCCCTGCCGGTTCACCTGCGTGGGGTCGTGGGCGTTCCAGAACACATCGAGCAGCGCCTCGTAGCTCGTGCGCTCGGGATCGTATTCGACCTCGACGGCCTCGGCGTGGCCGGTGCGGTCGCTGCAAACCTGCTCGTAAGTCGGCCGCTCGGCCTTGCCGCCGATATAGCCCACTTGAGTGCGGATGACGCCGGGCAGGCGGCGGAACGTCTCTTCCACGCCCCAGAAACACCCGGCGGCAAATGTGGCTTTAGGCATGGAGTCCTCTTTGGATCAGCCGCCATCCAGCAGCGATTCGGTCTGCACGCGGATCTCGTCGAACAGCAATCGCACCTGGCGTTCGCGAAGCTGCATCTTCTCGGCGACTTCCTTCTGCGTTGAGCCTTCCAGCCGCAGCGACAGCGCCTGCTGTGCCTCGGGATCCAGCCGCGATACGAGCTCCTCCAGCAGGTCGGCGAAGGTGACGATCTCGACGACCGAGGGCGTACGGGAGAGGCACTCGGCGAGGAAGGTCTGCTGGGCGTCGCCGTCCGCCGGCGACTGCTCGCGCTGCGGGGTGCGCTTGGCGGCGTCGTTGAAGGTGATCTTCTTGCGAACCTTGTTGAGGCCAATCGTCAGCAGCAGCTTCCAGAAGTCGCCATCGTCCTCGAACTGAAAATGGCCGTCTCGCGTGCGGCGGAACAGCGAGCCGAACACCGACTGGGCCACGTCGTCGGCATCGAAGCGGGAGTTGAAGCGGCGGGCGATGTGCCGGCCGATGAGCGTCATCAGCTTCTGCGCGTAGCGCTCGTAAAGCGCCGTGGCGGCCGCCTCGTCGCCTTCGCGCCAGCGGTGCACCAGTTCGGCGGCGTTCGGCCCGTCGGTCACGTCGGTGTCTCCCCGGCGGTCGTGCTCCGCGCAGGAATGGAGCCATCGCCAGACGACCAGCCGGCGATGCGGTCGTAGTCGAGCCGCCGACAGGGAGCGTCTCGTTGCAGGCACCCTGCGATCAGCTCGGCCACCTCGTCGCTGACGTCCGGCCGCTCCCGCCGCACGTCGGGCACCTGCCAGTCGGCGTGCCGCCGCAGAATGTCGACCATGTCGTTCTCGGGGAACAGCGGCCGCCCGGTCAACATCTCGAAAGCGCTGCAGCCGAGGCTGTAGTAGTCGGCTTCGGGACCGATCGCACCGCCGGAGATCTGCTCGGGCGCCATGTAGCGGGGCGTGCCGACCATCAGTCCGGCGAGGGCGGGGTGCGTATCGACCACAGGCTGTGCGAGGCCGAAGTCCATCAGCATCACGCCGCCGTCGCAATTGATGAACACGTTCGAGGGCTTCACGTCGCGATGCACGACGCCCGCCGCGTGGGCGTACTGTAGAGCGCTCGCTACCTGTGCGAGAATCCGGCGGAACTCGTCCTCGGAGAGCGGCCCGGCATCGCGGAG
>JAHWKJ010000349.1 GCA_019347905.1 Planctomycetota bacterium | reverse complement strand
GAGCAACGTCTGCAGCAGCCCGCCCCGGCCGATCGAAATCAGTGCCTCGAGCGCTCCAGGCGCCGCCTCGACGCCCTGCAGACTGGCGTGAAAGAAGTACGCGACCTTCTCGCTCAGCTCGGCTTCGTCGCCATAGAAGGCCCTGTCGTAGGCGTACTCCTTTTCCGAAAGCTGGTCGAGCAGCCTGTGCCACAGGCCGGCACTGTCGACTTCGGGCACATCGCCCTTGCGCGCCGTGCCGGCCAGCCGCCGTTCTTCCAGGACCTTCCGATACTGGTTCAACATGTATTCCCAAGGGGCGCCGGGCTTGCGGTACATGCTGTTCCACATGTTGAATTCTTCGACCGTCTTCTCCAGCGCGATCTGCATCCGCAGCGTCTGCGGGTGCAGATGCAACAGCTCCCCGTCGGAGATCCGCAGCAACGTGCCATAGACGCTCCAGGTGACGGCCCGGATGCCGGGCAGCGGTTTGAGATAAGGCGTCGCCTTCGGCGCCTCGCGCTCCGGCGGCTGCGGCCACAACAGATTGCGGCTGTCGAGCCAGTCGAGGTATTCCTGCAGCGTCTTCGCCATACCAAACCCAGAGTGGTGAAAGGGGTCGAAGCGGTCAAAGAGGTGAAAGGGGCCGGAGGAAGGCGGTGCGGCCCATCTCACGCGGCGACGGTGCTGCTCCTGGCCTCTTTCACCGCGTTGGACTCACTCACGGGAGTCCCCCTCCGCGCCCGGCGGCATGAGCGACATGTGCTCGACCTGCTCCCAAGGAATCGGCAGCACATAGTTATCGGTCCACGTCGGTTCTTTCGACTTGTCCACAAAGACCAGGATGAACGTGTCGTAAAGCTCAACGCGAAAGCCATCGCACTTGAGGTGAGCCGTGGCGGTTCCCTCGCGGCGGAGCAGCTCGCCCTGAATGTGTCCCACGTGTAACGGCGCCGCCGATGCCGGCATGACCAGCGGCAGAACCGTAAACAGCGCAGCGGCCACGACGATCGCAGCGGCGATGATCCAGGCATGGACGGTCTTCATAATGGCAACCCCTATCCGAGTTCAGCGATGAATTTTCCGTCGCGGACGATCTGAATGTCGCGGCCGCTCGTGGACGGCAGAAACTGCTCCGGGTCGATTCCCAGCAGCGAGACGCACACAGCCCAAGCGTCATCGCCCGAAGCCTTACAGCGTCCGCCTTTTGCGCCGCCCGCCGATGAAGCTGTCGACGATCAGCCCGCCAAGATCCTCGGCATTCGCATAAGCCGCGACGCCGCCCGTCACTTGGGCCATCTGCTCGACGAAGTTCACCAGGCCCAGATAGAAGTAATCCTCGACGAGCGCGAAGCTCGACAGCGACAGCCCTTCGTCGGCGCACCGCTTCGCCTCGGCCAGCGTGATGCGCGCAGTCTGCTGCGACGGCGGATAAGCCAGCACGACGTCGCGGCCTTCGATATGGGCCGTCGGCTCGCCGTCGGTGATCGTGATGATTTGCTTGTTCTGCGCGGGGTGCCGCTTGAGGATCCGCCGCGCGAATTGCAGCCCCGCGTGGATATTCGTGAAGTGCTCGGGCACGAACCGCGGCGGCGCGTCGAGATTGATCCGCAGCCGCACCCGCGGATCGTAGATGCTAACCGGCTTGGGGGCCGAGTAGAGCAGTTCGCGTTCGGACAGCGGCGACGCATACGTGTAGAAGCCCACCACCTGTAGAAAGTCGCCCTGATAGCGGCCGCGGACCAGCGCCTGAAGGGCCAGCGCGATCTTCTTCGCGGAACCGTACTTGCCGTAGCGGCTCATGCTGCCAGACATGTCCAGCAGCACGACCGTCGCGCACGACGTCTGGTACTCGGTGTCGTGCACGACGAAGTCGTCCTCTTCGATTTCGACGGGCGTGCCGCCGCCCTGGCGGTAGAGGGCGTTCTTCAGCGTCTCATGCAGGTTGAGGTTCGAGACGGGGTCGCCGTACTCATAGGGCTTCGACTCCTCGTGCAGCGTTTCCCCGGCACCGCGGTAATCCGTCTCGTGCCGGCCGAGCTTGTCTTTGCGGGTGATCTGGAACAATGCCTCCAAGGCCTTGTTCTCGACGCGGCGAATCCCGCGGGGCGTGACGACGAAGCGCCCCTCGGCGTCCTTCTCCACGTAGCCGCGTTTGATGAGCATCTCGACGATGTCGGGGTGTTCGTCCTGCCAGTCTTCGAGGTTCTTCAGCACGTGCTGGCCGTAGTCGAGCATGTAATCGGCCAGCTCGTCGAACAGCCGGTCGGCCGACTGCGGCGAAAACGGCTGCGTGCCGTCGAAGCGGGAGTATTCGTAAATGGGCATGAGCTACCACACATCTGCCGCCGCCACGCCCTTCGCAGCGGTCAGTTCGTCCTTCTTCGGGCGGCACTCCAGTCCCACGTAGCCCTCGTAGCCCAGCTTCTGGGCCTCCTGGAGCACGCGGTTGTAGTGCACTTCGCCGGTGCCCGGCTCGTTGCGGCCCGGATGGTCGGCAAGCTGCAGGTAGCCGATCTGCCCGGCCTTGAACCCCTCATTCAGATGGCCGCACAGATCGCCCTCGGTAATCTGCATGTGGTACAGGTCCCAGTTGATCTTCACGTGGCTGGAGCCGACGCGCTCGCAGATGCGGATCGCCGGACCGCTGCCGTACAGGCTATGGCCCTTGTGGTCCACGCGGATGTTCATGGGTTCGAGGATCAGCGTGACGTCCTCGGCTTCCGCGATCGGGGCCGCCCGCTTGAGGCCCGCGACAATCTGATCGTGCATCTCCTGCTGGCTCACGCCGGGGATATCGTCGCCCCCAACGACCGTCATCAGCCGGCAATCGAGCTTGTGGGCGACCTGGCAGCCGTCCTTAACCGCCTGCACGAACGCGTCGTGGTTCTTCGGGTCGTTCAGCCCCGGCCGGAATCCCCACGCCGTGAACTGCGCGACCGCCACGCCCACTTCCTTACACAGGGCCGCGACGGCGGGGATGTCCTTGTTCGCCCACGGCCAGAACTCGACGGCGGGAAAGCCCAGCTCGGCCGTCTTGCGGATGCGGTCGAGAAAAGGCAGCGTCCGCCACCACATCTCGATGTTGACGGCGAACTTCGTATGCGGCGTTTTGCCGATGCGGCTGACATCGCCCGCGGAGTCCTCATCCGCAACCGCCCGCGGCCCGAAAGCAGTCAGCGACGCCGCCACACCCGACGCCCCCAGAAATGCCCGACGACTGATCGTCACGAACGCCTCCCCTACTGAATGACCAATGACCGAATGACCAATGACCAAATGAAATGACCAAAACGACGCGAGCCGAACGCCGTGCGCTCGCCCGCGTCCGCCGACCACTTGCCTCTTCGCGGCGCACGACCAACAGCACCCCTACGCTAGTTCGATTGCAACTCAAAGTTGAATTGATTCTCCCCGCTCGACACGTCGACCTTGAGCGCGCTCGTCTTCTCGTCGGAGTACCGGGCCGGAATGGTGCTGCGGGGACGAGCATTGTCCTTCTCGCGACGGATGATCACGCGCGCTTCGCCCGTCGGGCTCTTCAATTTGAATTGGCCGGCGGCGTCCGTCTTTCCGCTCACGGGCTTCCCCTTGCCGTCCGCTGGCACGAACTCGATCACCGCCCCGTCCAGCGGCCTTCCGTCGAGCGTAACCATGCCGGAGACCTCGACTTTCTCATCGTCGCCCTCGGCCCGTTCCACGTTGCCGAACATGTGGCCGCCCACTTTGCCGTGCTGCCAGGTGCCCACGTAGCGGTCGCCGTAGAACAGGACGCGGGCGGTGAAGGAATCGCCGACGAAGGGGATCGTCAGGTCCGTCAGCGACATCACCGGCGTATCGTCGGCCCAATAGACGTTGAGCCGGATCGGCACCTGCTGATCGAGCTGCCCGTACTTGATGCGAGCGGTGATCTCCCACAGATCTTCCTCGCCCGCAACCTTCTCCGCCTTGGCGATCTCGTAGCGCTCCGGCTTCAACGGCTTCTCGTCTCGCTGCTGTCCGTCAACAGTGAAGTTCCCCACCAGCACCGCCCCCGAAAGTTTCTCGGCAAACTGCCTCTCAAGGGTCGCCCGATCCGGCTTCGCACTCTTCGCGGCCGCCTGCGGTTTGCCTTTGGCCGGTGGCTCTTGTGCGGCGAGATCGTGCTCGCCGGCGCTGAGGACGAGGACGCACGACGCAATGAGCGGAACGAGCGGTTTCATCGCGGTGTCTCCTTTGGTGTGACGAAGGGGTCAGACCCCTTTGCGGCTCTAACGCAAGCCACTGTTCTGGATCGCGCGTCCGCAAAGGGGTCTGACCCCGTTGAGCGGGCGCCGGCGACTGGTGACCGTCATTCTACCGGCCGCCGCAGAAACGCTCTACTTCCCGATGCAGAACCGGCTGAAGATGCGGTCGAGCAGGTCGTCGGTGTACACGGTGCCGACGATGCGGCCCAGATGGTCGAGGGCCTGCCGGATATCGAGGACGATGAACTCGTCGCCGGCGGCAAGCTCCGCCGCGGTCCGCGCCGCCGCGAGCGCGCCCCGCGCCGTTTCGAGACTTTCCCGCCCGCGGGCTGCGGTGCTGCCGACGAGCTGACGGCGACCGGCGGTCTCGTCCGACAGCCGCCGCACGACCGCGTTCGTCAGTTCATTGAGACCCTCGCTGGTGAGGGCGCTGACGGCGATAGCTTGTGCTTCCTCGGTTGAACGACGCGAGCTTCTAAAATGTTCCGGCAGATCCGCCTTCGTCTCGACCACGAAGACTTCAATGCCCTCGCCGCGCAACTCCGCCAGGAGTTCACCGCTTCCCGTGCCGGCGGCGTCTTTCGGCACACACAGGAGCACGAGATCGGCCGCGGTCGATTGTTCTCGCCCGAGAGCGCGGGCCTGCCGCAACAACGCGTCGGCCGCGTCGTCCCAGCCGGCGGTGTCGACCAACTCGATTTCGAGGCCGTGCCACTGGAGCGTCGCCGAGAGATAGTCGCGCGTCGTCCCTGCGACATGGGAGACGAGCGCCGCGTCGCGGCCGACGAGGGAATTGAACAGCGTGCTCTTGCCGGCGTTGGGTACTCCCGCCAGCACGATGCGCTGTCGGCCCGTGGACTGCATCCGGCCCCGCGCCTGCTCGAGCAATTCTGCCACGACGGATTCCGCTGCCGAGAGCCGGCGGACCACGTGCTCGCGCCCGATAAACTCGATGTCCTCGTCGACGAAATCGAGGCCCGCCTCAATGTCGGCCAGCAGGTCCAGTAAGTCACTCCGCAGCGACGCGATGCGGCCCGACAACCCGCCCGCAAGCTGCGCGAGCGCGCTCTCCAGTTCGCGGCGATCGGCGGCGTCGACCACGCCCAGCACCGCCTCCGCCTGAGCGAGATCGAGCCGCCCCGCCAGAAACGCCCGCAGCGTGAACTCGCCCGGAGACGCCGGCCGAGCGCCTGCGCGAAACAATTCCGAAAGCACCGCCTCCAGGAGCGGCGGCGAGCCTGGCATGTGCACTTCGGCCGCCGGTTCCCCCGTGTAACTGCGACGGCCGGGCCACAAGTACACCGCGGCGTCAATCTGGAGCGGCCGGCGCGCGTCCGCCGTCAGTTCCACTTCGAACGCCAGCCGCCCCACGTGCCGCGCGGCCGCGCGGCACATTCGCCAGCGCCGCTCATCATCGGGTCGAAAGGTCGTCGCGAGCACGTCGCGCGTCTGGGGGCCGCTGACGCGAAGAATCCCCCGCGGCCCCGGCCCGGCCGCCGACGCCAGCGCAGCAATCGTGTCGTCGGCGTACATGGCTTTCAGCGTTCAGCGGTCAGCTTTCAGCCAATTCAAGACCCTCGACCCGACGGCTTATGCCGTTCGGCTCGCCCTCAACCCTCACCCCTCCCCAACGCCGCCGCCACCTTGCGGCATTGCTCGAGCGTCTGGGCGAACACCGCAGGCGTGATTGTCTGGGCGCCGTCGCTGACGGCCTTCGACGGATCGGGGTGCACTTCGATCAACAACCCGT
The DNA here is from genome assembly GCA_019347905.1 of Planctomycetota bacterium. GTDB lineage: Bacteria > Planctomycetota > Planctomycetia > Planctomycetales > Planctomycetaceae > JAHWKJ01. The sequence goes on along the minus strand of JAHWKJ010000349.1, from coordinate 1,010 downwards.
CGCAGCCGGCCGCGATGGCCGCCGTACACATCGACGGCACCAGCGAGGCGATGCCCGTGCCGTGGCTGGGGTCGACCATCACCGGCAGATGCGTGCGCTGCTTGAGGTAGGGCACCGTCGCCAGCGGCAGCGTGAACCGCGTGTGCGTCTCGAACGTGCGGATGCCGCGCTCGCACAGAATCACCTGCTGGTTGCCCTGGTCGAGGATGTACTCGGCCGCCAGCAGGAACTCATCCATCGTGGCCGAGGGGCCGCGCTTCAGCAGCACCGGCCGGGGCACTTCGCCCACCGCCTGCAACAGGTGGTAGTTCTGCATATTGCGGGCGCCGATCTGCAGCACGTCGGCGTAGCGGGCGACCATTTCGACATGCCCGGGCGTCATCACTTCGGTGACGACGGCGAGCCCCGTCTCCTCGCGCGCAGCCGCCAGAAGTTCCAGGCCCTTCTCCTTGAGCCCCTGGAACGAGTAGGGGCTGGTGCGCGGCTTGAACGCCCCGCCGCGCAGGCCCTTGGCGCCGGCCTCTTTCACCTGGCGGGCCACCTGCATGATCTGTTCTTCGCCCTCGACCGAGCACGGCCCGGCGATCATGCCGATGTGCCCGCCGCCGACCGCGAGGTCCAGGGCCCTCACGACGGTCGGTTCGGGCTTGGTCTCGACGCTGGCGACCTTGTAGGGGGCGAGGATCGGCACGACGCGCTCGACCTCTTCGCAGCTTTCGAGCTTCTGCTGCTCGCCGTTGCGCTTCTCGCCGATGGCCGCGATGACCGTGCGTTCGGTGCCGACGATCACATGGGCTTTGAGTCCCAGCTCTTCGACGCGGCGGGCCATGCGTTCGACCTGTTCCTGGGTGGCGTGCCGTTTGAGGACGACGATCATCGTAGGGCTTTCCGCGAGTGCTTTCAGGGCGTGGCCGGTTGGCCGGAAGAACAAAAAAAGCCCTGAAACCGCCGGGGTTTCAGGGCTGGAACGATTCGAGTGGGACGCTCTTAGCGAGGGGCGTTCCCCGTCC
>JAHWKJ010000016.1 GCA_019347905.1 Planctomycetota bacterium | reverse complement strand
GAGGTCATCGGTCACATTCAGGGCGCGAAGCCGCCGGTCGTGCTGGTCGACCTGACGCCGCTCAACTACATGGGCAGCGCGATGGTGGCGCTCATCGTGCGGATCTGGAAGGCAGTTCAAGAGCGCAACGGCCGGATGGCGGTGGTGAATACTGATCCCGTGGTCCACGACGTGCTGAAGATCGCCGGCCTCACGAACCTGTGGTCGATCGTCGAGACCCGCGCGGAGGCCTTCGATGAACTGGGCATTTCGCCCGGCGTCCGGGCCCATCAGCGCGAGACGCGGCTGATGGTGGCAATCGCTCCGGTCGCGCTCGTGCTGGCGGGGGTGGGGCTATACCTGTGGCTGTCGGGTGCCACGCTGTTTTCGACGCTGATCATCGTCTGCGTGACGCTGGGCTGGGCAGCGCTGGCGCTGCTGGCCGGCGGCGTGACGGCGGCCCGCTACGAAGGTGGCACACGCGCTCTGGGCGTGCTGGTCGTGCTGGGAGCCATCGCCGTCTGCGTCGTGGGTGCTCTCAACTGGCCTGATTTCTCCGACTCCGAGACCCCTGTGGTCGCTCCCAAGCCATGAACGAGAACGCTGAACATTCTGCCGCGGCACATCCCGAGGTCGCGCCGCCGGTGAAGTCACGCGGCGACCTGCGGCAGAAGGCGCTTACGGAGGAACTGTCGCAACTGGTCGACGTGGTCGATCCGGGGCCGCTGGTGGATTTGCTGCTCGTGCGGGCCTTCGACCTGCACGCGACCGACCTGCACCTCGACCCTGTGGAAGAGGGTCTCCGCGTGCGGCTGCGCGTCGATGGCATGCTGCACGACATCGTGCGTCTGCCGCCGCGGGTCATGCCCAACGTGATCTCCCGTATCAAGCTGATGGCGGGCATGGACATCACCGAACGGCGCGTCGCCCAGGACGGGCACATCGCGAACATCGCCGGCCGCGACGACCGCGACGTCCGCGTGGGCAGCGGACCGACGATCCACGGCGAACGACTGGTGCTGCGGCTGATGCCCGGCCACAGCGAATTCGCCTCGTTCGAAGATCTCGGCCTCACCGAGCCGCAGGCGCAGAAGATCCGGCGGCTGATGGAGTCGCCGTACGGCATGGTGCTCAGCGTGGGGCCGGTCGGCTCCGGTAAAAGCACCACCATGTACACGTGCCTGGAGCACCTCAACGATCCCGTGAAGAGTCTGGCGACGATCGAAGACCCGGTCGAGCGGCGGATCGAGGGGGCCAACCAGATCCAGGTCGACATGCGGATCGAGTTCACGTTCGTCGAAGCGCTCCGCGGCGTGCTCCGCCAGGATCCGAACGTGCTGATGATCGGCGAGATCCGCGACGCCGAAACCGCCCAGATCGGCTGCCGGGCCGCGATGACCGGCATCGTCGTGCTCAGCACGCTGCACGCCAACGACGCGGCCAGTACCGTCGATGTGTTCCACCAGTTCGGCATCGCGCCGATGTTCATCGCGGAGAGCGTGCGGGGGATCATGTCGCAACGGCTGTTGCGGAAGGTCTGCGAACACTGCCGCGAGACCTTCCACCCCGATCGCAGCACCTGCGAGATTCTGGGCAAGAAGCCGGATGAGGCGGAATCGTTCGAGCTGGCCCGCGGACGGGGCTGCGAGCACTGCTTTTACACCGGCTATCACGGCCGCACCGGCGTGTTCGAGATCATGTCGATCAGCGGCACGGTGCGCGACGCGATCCTCGAGGGCAAGCGGCAGCACGAGATCCGCCACATGGCCGTCGAGCAGGGCATGCAGACGCTGGAGATGGTCGCCCGCCGCAAAGTTCTCGACGGCCAGACCACGGTTGAAGAGATGCACCGCGTGCTGTCGAGTCTGGGAGACTGACGCGCGAGCGAAGCCCACGGGCCCGAACCCGTGGGCTTTATCGGTGCGCGACGCGCGTTTCCGCGGCCTGCTGGACGGCGCGGACGATCTTGTCGTAGCCGGTGCAGCGGCAGAGATTGCCGGCCAGCGAGAAGCGGATCTCCGCTTCGCTCGGCTGCGGGTTCTCCGCGAGCAGCGCCTTGGCGGACATGATGAAGCCCGGCGTGCAGATGCCGCACTGCAGCGCCGCCTGCTCCAGAAACGCGTGCTGAATGGGGTCCAGCCCCTCGACGGGCGCGACGCCTTCGATGGTCTCGACTTCGGCCCCGTCGACTTCAACGGCCAGCACAAGACAACTGTCGACGGCCCGCCCGTCCAACAGCACGGTGCAGGCCCCGCAATTGCCGTTGGAGCAGCCTTCCTTGGTGCCGGTGAGATCCAGTACGTCGCGGAGCACCTCCAGCAACGTCTGCCGCGGCTCGCAGAGAAACTCGTTCTTCCGGCCGTTGATGGTGGTGGTGACGATGCGTTTGCGGGCCATGATGTTCCGGCGATGCAGGCCTTCTTTGAGGATTCGATCAAACGTTCAGCGGGCGGCGCTTTGCGGGAGACGGCTGCGCAACTCGTCGAGCAAATTGTCGACTGCCGGCCCACGTAGCTCGCCGCTTTGCTTCGCCGATTCCAGATCGCTGACGAATTCTGACAAGCCGTCCCAATCGCCGAGACAGGAACGGTGAAGTTGCAGACCGTTGTACCGAGCGAGCGTCGACGAAGGATCGGAACTCAGAATGCCCGCTCCAAACCATTCGTCAGGAGAGGTGATCGGCGATTCGCAGGCGACACACGTGCGGTGCTCCGCCGCTGAGCGGACTGCGTCATACGTCGCCCTGGCCGTCTGTGCCAGGACTAGCCGTTCAAAACAGCTCGTGTGAAACACTGCGTCGTTGAACTGATGCAGTGGATCCGCCGCATTCGTCACGAACGGCGAAAAGCTGACGATCAGTTCGCCCTCGCCAATGGGATGGCGGCAGGCGTGACAGAGGGTTTTCCCGCGAATGATCACTGGCATGTCATTCCACAGCGAACTTGAAGAGGACGCCGCGCTCCAGGATGTATGAAGTGCGCTGCCCCAGAATCCTCAATGCTTCACGATCTTCATCCGAGGCAAAACCCGTTGCGGGCAGACTGTAAGGATGCGAGTGACCGAAGAGACGGACAGTCAAGCCGATGGGCAGGTCAATGGAGTCGGCTTCCCCCGTCACGATTGCACGCGTGCCATCCTTCAATCGGACAATCGCATACTCGCGATTCGTGACAAACGTCAGCCGCTTCACCTCTTCAATTATATCGACGACTCGTTCTTCCCGGTCGATCAGCCGCACGATTTCCATGGAATCGTCCGCAGCTTCATGAATGAGGTACGTTCCTCGCCCGGTCCACCGCCATCCATAAAACGCGTTCGACCAGCACGCCGGTGACGTGGATGCGGAATTCGATCGTGCCGCGTTTGTCGTCGATCGGCCGCACGATCGCCCGGGCGGCGGCGGCGGCCCGGCGGATCGCTTCTTCGCTCACAGGCTGCCCGGCGAGCAGGTCGCTGGCGTCGCGGGCGAACAGCGGCGTTGCGGCGACGGCGCCCAGGCCGATGCGGGCGGAGACGAAGCGCTCGCCACTTTCGTCCAAAACGACGGCGGCCCCCACGCCCACGACGGCGATGTCCATCTCGTTCCGCGGGATGAAGCGGCGGTAGTGCGAGCCGCTCTTTGGCGGCCGCGGCGGAAAACGCAGTTCGACGAGCAGTTCACCGCGCGAGAGCACATTCATGTTGGGCCCGGTGCAGAACGCCTCGGCCGGCACTTCACGCCGGCCGTTCGGTCCGGCGATGACGCAATTCGCTTCCAGCGCGATCAGCGCGGGGGTGGAATCGGCCGCGGGGCCGGAGTTGCACAGGTTCCCGCCCACGCTCGCCCGGTTCTGGATCTGCATGCCGCCGATGATCCGCACGCTGTCGGCCAGCGCCGAATAGTCGCGAATGATTCCCTCATGGCCGTAGATCCGCCAGCAGGGGACGGCGGCGCCGAGCCGCAGGCCCCCGGCACCCATCTCCAGGACGTTCAGCTCGGGGATCTTCTTGAGGTCGACGACGAGGTCGGGCTTGAGTCGTCCGGTGCGGACATGGTCGATGAGGTCGGTGCCCCCGGCGAGCGGACGCGCGCGGCCGTCGTGTTCGGCCAAAAGCGAAACAGCAGCGTCCAGTGTGACGGGGGCTTCGTACTCGAAGTCGCGCATCGTGCGGGCGGTGATCGGTTGCGGGGGCGGGTGGAAAACAGGCCGCTACGGAGCCGCGGCGGCTGCGGCACCGCCGGCACGTGCAGGCTGCGGCGCCTGAACCGGCGCCGGCGATGGAGCCGGAGCCACGCTGGGTGCCTGGGCACTGGTTTTGTCTTTCGCGCGATCGACCGCCGTCAGCCGCACGAGGAAGTTGTACGTCCGCAGCTCCAGGAAACGGTCGGCGAGGTTCAGCGTCATCCAGTTGAAGCCGGAGTAGTTCGACAGCGACGACTGCTCGACCAGCCGCCGCCCCGTCACCTTATCGAGCACGAGGATGTCGTTCCGCCACATGCTGAATACGTTATTGCGTTCGTACATCTGGGCGACCAGCAGCAGCACCGGGGAATGATTCAGTTCGCTGTAGACCAGCCGCTTGTTGTCGACGCGGGCCTTCCACGCGAGTTTTCCGGCACGCCGGTCGAAGGCGACGATCTGCCCGTTTACCTCGAACGACGGCAGGCTGCTGGAGTAGCCAAAGGAACGCGAGCCGCTGCGCCGCTGGTTGACGACGAGGTACACCGCGTCGTCATCGCCGATGACGTACAAGCTGGAGCGGTTTTTGAGGTCGCCGGCGGGCACCTGTCCCAGCGGCTGCGATTCGCCCGTCACCAGGTCGAGTGTGCTGAACTTGCCGTCGGCGTCGATGGCTGCCAGTCGCGCGTCATCCAGCAGCGCGAAGTACGCGCCCGTGGGGAACTCGACCTTCCAACGCTCGTTGCCGGTGACGGGTTCGACCAGCTTCACGGACGTCTTACGACGGGTGAGGCCGAGCAAACTGCGGGCGGCACTCGAATCCATCACCACAATGCCCTCGTGCGAGACGCGGACAGCCTTCGCGAGCAGTTCTCCGGCGCGGGGCATGTCGAGCTGTTTGCCGTCGAGGGCGCGCAAAGCCAGCGTCTGCCCGTAATCGCCGCGGGGGATGACGAACACGGTGTCTTCGGTGCCGTAGACCTGCGTGCCGACGGGGATGCCGCCTTTCGTCCACAGCAGTTCTCCGGTGAGGGCGTCGATCACGTGAAACTCGCGGCGGCCGTAGGTGCAGACGTAGCGGGCGTTGGCGACGGCCATCATGCCCTGCGTAACGGCCTGCTGCGAGAGCGAGCTGCCGGCTCCCAGCGACGTGCCCTGCTGCATCTGCGGAACGTTGCGTCGGCTCGGCGCCCGGTAGAAGCCGCCGGCGCGGCCGCGCGTGCCCAGCGGCCGCGTCCACAGCACCCGCCGCTCGACGGGCGAGACGCTGTGCACGACGTCCTCGTGCAGCAGGAACATCTGGTGGCCCGACGTCTCGTTGCCCACAAAGTTCCCTTGCGACGACTGGGCCGCCGTCCGCAGCGGCAACAGCCAGTTGAGCGAGTGATCGTCGGCGTCGTGCACGGCCAGATGCTGCTGCGAAGGGTGATACAGGAACCGATACTCCCGGAAGAACGGCAGCCGCCACGAGCCGGGGTCCAGCTCCTGCGTCGGGCTGTTGTTGTATGAGCGGCCGCCGCCGCGGCTCTCGATCTTCATGTCGAAATCGCCCCACGGCCTCGCGGGACGATCGTCCATGGTGGGAAGCTGTCCCGCTTCGCGCAGCTCGGCGACGAGCCTGCCGGCGGTTCGTCCGCCCTCCAACTCGACGTCGCCGTAGCGGGCTTCGAGCAGCCGGTAATACCAGCCGGCATCGTCGGAGAGGTCGAAGCGGACGAGCAACCGCGCGAGCCGTTCGAGCGCCGCCGCGGCAATACGGCGATCGCTGCTGTGGGCGAGCCGCAATAAGCGGTTCTCGGCTTCCGTGAACTCTCCGCGGGTGGCGTGGTCCTCGACGAGCATCCGCTCCAGCTCGAGAGCGTGCGGATGAAAGCCGAACAGCAGCACGGCCCGGCGACGGTCGTCCATCGACCCCTCTTTCGCCTGTTCGAAGCGCTTCGCGATGCGGGCTTCAAGATCTCGGCGCACGTCTTCGGGCGCCTGCTCCCACAGGTCCTGCAACTGGCCGGCGAGCCAGCGGTCGAGACGCAGTGTGACACTGCCGGTGACGGAGGGTCCGGCAGCAGTGCCTTCCCGGATGCGTGGTGACGGTAGGGCATGTTCGCTCACAGCCACTGAGGGCGTGACGGGGGTGGCTTGCGCCCCTCCGTTTGCTGAGGGAACAGGACTGTCGCCGCGTTCGATGATCTGGCTGCCGTCTTCAGCGGCGAGCTCCAGGTACAGATCGAAGGCTTCGGAGAACTGCCGCCGTGCGACCAACCGCAATGCCCGCAGCCGGCGCACCAGCAGCTTCTCCTCGGCGGACTGCGCAAACGAGGCCAGTTCATCCATCGCCGCGTCGTGCGCTGCGAGGTCGCTGCGGATGATTGCCGCGAGGCTGTCGACGGTGCCTTCGCGGTAGCGCTCGCGAAGATCGGCCGCCGCATCGCCTGCGACCTCTTCCGGCCGCACCTGTCGGAGCGATTCCAGCGCCTGCGGATGCTCCCGGTTCAACAGGTGAATGTCGGCCTCGCGGATGAGCGCCCACGCGTCGTGCGGGTCTTTGGTCTTGCGTTCGGCAATCCGGGTTTCGACGGCCTCTCGCTGCTCGAAGCTGGTGACGCCTGTAGGCGTCAGCGACACCAGCATGCCGCGGTACATGCCGAGATTGCCGAGGCTCTGCTCGGGCTCGCGCAGGAAAGACTTCCTGAGAACCTCGCCTTTCTGCGGGTCGATTGCCCAGAGCTGTCCCGTGCTCAAGGGGAGGTAGTAGCGATCTTCCACGGCCACGCCGTAGCCGTTCGGCCGGCCCTCCTCGACGGGAATCGACAGCGTCCAGACGCTGGAACCGTTCTCCAGCGACAGCGCCTCGACTTTGTCCGTGCCGACGAAGACGGCCTTGTCGCCGAACACGCCGGCGACGTACAGGAATGAATCCTTCGGCTTCTGCCACAGCCGTTCGCCGTCGTACAGGTTCAGACATTCGATGACCTGCTCTTCCGGCGGCGTGAACAGCACACGGCTGCCGGCGATGATGGGGGCCGAGGGGCACCACCGCTGGTTGAGCGGCATCATCTGCACCATGTTGTTCTGCTCGCGGCCGCGATGCTGCTGCTCCTGGCCTTTCTGCACCTTGGCGAACCGCTGGGCCCACACCACGGAATGATTCAGCCGGTCGACCGCCACCAGCCAGCCCACGGTCGTGGGGCAGACGATCATGCCGCCCGAGACGGAGACCTGCGCCGTCCACCAGCGGCGGCCGAGGTCTTTCTCGATCTCGGCATCGGAATAGGCTACGAGTTGCGACCAGTTGGGGCGGCCGGTTTCGGGGTCGAGTGAGAACAGTCGGATCTCGCTGTCCTTCTCGCCGACCACGAACAGTTCGCCTCCGTCGGGCGTGGGCGTGCCGTAGAAGTAGTAGCCGGCCAGCCGCAGGTCGAACGGCTCGTCCATCATCTGCCCGCCGACCGCCCACAGCGGCCGCCCGGTGTCGAGATCGTAGGCGACGAGGCGGTTCGATTTGCGGTCGCGGCGGTAGGGATCGACGATCGCCGCGGGGTTCCACCAGCCCCCCCAGTAGTTCTGCGGATTACCCAGCATGATCGCGTGGTCTTCGAGCGTGTACAGCCTCTGCCCGTCGCTGGAGAGGAAGCCGTAGGTGCCGTCGAGGAACATCAGGCTGGCCAACTGGTGGTTTTCGCCGTTGCCGCCGGAGTATTCGGAAACCATCTGCACCGGGCCGCCGCCGAAGCGGTTCATGTACTCGGTCTGGCGCGGGGCCTGGCCGCTGAGCATCTTCTCGGCCGAGACGTCTTCCCGCGTTTCCCACAGCGGGCGGCCGCTTTCCGCGTCGGCCACCATCACACTCCGCAGCGTGCGGAAGATGATCTTCCCGTCGACGAACAGCGGCACGAACGTGGGCACGGTCGCGCGGCCCTGGTCGGTGATATCTTCGACCAGCATCTCGAGCTGTTCCTGGACCTGCCGGTTGTAGGTCAGCGGCTCCGTCCAGCGCGGCAACAGCAGTGGCTCTCCCCCCACGGAGCGGCCCGTGCGCAGCGGCGTGCCCAGATACATCGGCCACTCCGAAAGCAGCGGCGCCGCGATCGACTCCAGCGGACCCACTGCGGCCAGCCACTCCTGCGGGCTGACGGGCTTGCCGCCGAGTTGCAAAGGCGATCCGGCCGAGGCCACCTGCGTCATCATCTCCCGGCTTTGTGTGGCATCGCCTGCCTGCCGAAACGCAGACGCGGCCCGCAATTGCCAGCCGGCCCCTCGCGTCTGCGGGGCCTTGGCCGCCAGCAGTTGCGAGAACCAGTAGGTGGCCATGCCGAACTCGCCGCGGTCGTAGTGCATGGCCCCCAGCATGTTGGAGGCCTCGTAGCCGGCGGCGGTGTGGAAATAACGGGTGGCGACTTCGACGATGCCGGCGACGTCGCTGTGCTGCTGCGCTTCGTCCAGAAGCTGCTCGGCCTTGCCGCCGTAGACGGTGCGATAGTTTTCCAGCAGGCGCGCCGGCAGCCCGCCGAGCATGCGGTTGGCTTCGAGACGAACGGACGACAGTTTGCCGTTCGTCAGCCTGATGACGGAGTCTTCGGGCCGCTCCAGCACGTACTGCAGCACGTCCATGGCCCGCTTCCACTCGGTGGCGTTGTCGGTGCGGGTCGCCGTCTCGATGGACGAGGCGGCGCGGCGGAGCAGCTTGGCGTGCTCGGGATCGTGCGGGGCGCGGGCGTCGATGCGGTCGCGAGCCGTGCGGTCGCCGTTGATCGGCTGGTTCTTATCGTCCGCCGCCTCGCCGCCCTCGGCGGGCATGGCACCGCCGTTATCGGGGATGATGCGGCCGGCCGGTTTCTCGGCGGGCTTGAAGATGTTGCGGATCAGCGCCCCCAGCGGATTGACGGCGGGCTTCTTTTCTTCGGTCTTCGCCGCGGCCTCCCCGTCGGCCTTAGCAGCCGGTTTGTCGTCGGCGACCGCCTTCTTCTCGCCGGCCGCCTCCGCGGCGGCTTTCTTGTCTTCTGCGGCCTTGGCTGCCGCGGCGGCTTTCGCCTCGCGGACGGCCTGGACGGCCGGCACGTCGTCAGCCAGGTGCGTGGCCGGCGCGGTGAGCAGGCAAAGTCCGAACAACACCAAGACGCGACGAACCGTCCCCGAGTGGAAAGCAGCTTGCATGACGTGCCCCGCTCCAGTTGGCAGTCCAGGAATCCGACGCGGCTGAAGGCCGCCGCAGCGTCCTGTGCAGTATAACTCGCCGCGGACTGGAATCCCACGGCCCCCGCCGTCGTCCGGCTGCCTGGCTGCCTTCTGCGGCCGGCTGGATTGATCCCGATGTCTCGCTGGCGGACAATCATGGGTTCAGTCGCAAGGAACTGCGTGACATCGAGCGGATCGTCCGCGATAATCTGGAGATGCTGAGAGATGAGTGGGACGCCTTCTGCACCGGCGACAGCGACGCCCAGGATCATTGACGTTTCGGTGACGGACGACACGCTCACGGTCGATCTGGAAGACGGCCGCACGATCGCTGTGCCGCTGGGCTTTTATCCCCGTCTGGTGCACGGATCGGCAGGCGAGCGGGCGAACTTCCGGATCAGCGGCGGCGGTTTCGGAATTCACTGGCCCGACCTCGACGAGGACGTCGGAGTGGAGGGCCTGCTCGGCGGCAAGAAGTCCAACGAGAGCCCCGCCTCGCTTCACCGCTGGCTCGCACGGCGTTCGGACAACACAGCCGATTGACTCGTCGCAGGGTCGGCAGTGCCTACCAGCACCGGAGGCCGCCGGAAGGGCGCGGGGAAAAAAGAACCGGTCCGCGGGCGAATGGATCACAAGAACTGGACCTTTTCGAGCCAGTTGTCGCCCACGCTCACGTCGACGACCAGCGGCACGCTCAGCTCCAGCGCGCGTTCCATCTCACCGCGGACCAGTTCCGCCAGCGATGTGACTTCGCCGGCCGGTGTCTCGAACACCAGCTCGTCATGAATCTGCAGCAGCATCCGCGCGGGGTGCCGCTCGTCGGCGAGGCGGCGGTGGATGGCGATCATCGCGCGTTTGATCAGGTCGGCGGCCGAGCCCTGGATGCCGGCGTTGACGGCCGTGCGCTCCGCCAGGTTGAGCTGCCCGCGGCGCTTCGAGCGAATCCCGACGATCTCCCGCCGCCGTCCGAGGATCGTTCTCGCATAGCCGGTGCGGTCGCATTCGTCGAGCACGTCGCCCATGTACCGGGCGACGCCGGCGTGCCGTTCAAAGTAGTTCTCGATAAACGTCTGCGCCTCTTCGCGGGGGATGCCCAGTGCCGTGGCCAGCCCGAACGCGCTTTGCCCGTAGATGACGCCGAAGTTGACGGCCTTGGCGATCCGCCGCATGCCCGGCTCGACATCCCGCGGATCGACGCCGAAGATTTCTGCCGCGACCGCCGTATGGACGTCGGTGCCGCTCGTGAACGCCGCGATGAGCGCCGGATCCCGGCAGAAGTGGGCCAGCATTCGCAGCTCGATCTGTGAATAGTCGGCACACAGGAGCTTCCAGCCCGGCTCCGAGGGCACGAACGCCTTGCGGACGCGGCGGCCTTCCTCCGCGCGGATGGGAATGTTCTGCAGGTTGGGATCGCTGGAGCTCAGACGGCCCGTCGCGGCCACCACCTGGTTGAACGACGCATGGATTTTCCCCGTGTGGGGGTTGACCATTTGCGGCAGCGCATCGAGATACGTGCCCTTCAGCTTGGAAAGCTGGCGGTGCTCGATGATCTTCGCCGGCAGCGGATGCTCCAGGGCCAGCCGCTCCAGCACTTCCTGGTTCGTGCTGGCCGCGGCGCCGGTCTTTGTCTTGCGCTGCACGGGCAGCTTCAGCTCGTCGAACAGCACGACCGCGAGCTGCTTCGGGGAATCGATATTGAACTCGCGGCCGGCCAGCGCGTGGATCTCGGCAATCAGCTCGTGCAGTCGCTCATCGAGCGCAGCGCTCTGGCGCTTCAACTCCGCGACGTCGACCTTCACGCCGTGGTATTCCATCTCGGCCAGCACGGGAATGAGCGGCCGTTCCAGGTCCCAGTACAGGTCCCACAGCTTCTGGTTCTTCAGTTCTGTCGTGAGGGCTTCGGCGAGCTGCCATGTGAGATCGGCGTCTTCGGTCGCCCGTTGGGCGGCGCGGTCCACGTCGATGCCGGTCTCGAACATCCTTTTCTGCCGGCTGCCGTTGCCCGCCGCTGTATCGGCCGGAACCAGCCGCCGATGCAGGTACTGAGGTGCGAGCTTCTCGATGTCGTGTGTGCGGGCGCCGGCGTCGAGCAGGTAGTCGGCAATCATCGGATCGACGCCCAGCCCGCGGACCTCGACACCGAGACGGCGCAGCACGAGCACGTCGTGCTTGATGTTGTGGCCGCAGATTTCGATGGCCGAATCTTCCAGTAGCGGCTTTACTGCCGCGAGCACCTTCGCTTCGTCCAGCACCCGCTCGCCGTCCGCGCCGGCGACCGGTAGATACCACGCACGCCCCGCTTCCCAACAGAACGACCAGCCGAGAAGCTCCGCCTCCATCGGCAGCCGTCCGGTCGTTTCGAGGTTCAGGCAGAACCGCCGCTGACGCCGGAACTCCTCGACGAACTTCTGGAACTCGCGCTCGCTGCGAACGACGGTCCACGTCCGCTCGAGAGGTTCCTCGACTTTCGCTTCGGCGGCCGCGGCGCGAACTTCATCAGCGTAGCGGCGGAAGCCGAAGTCGGTGAACAACTCCAGCAGCCGCGTGCAATCGGGCGGCCGCACCCGCGCCCGTTCGAGCTCAAATTCGAGCGGCAGATCCACCTTCAGCCGGACCAGCTCTCGGCTCATGCGGGCCTGGTCGGCATAGGCCTTGAGGTTCTCGCGCAGCTTCTGCCCCGGAGCCTCGTCGGCATGGGCCAACACCTCATCGAGCGTGCCGAACTGCTGCAGCAGTGCGGCGGCTTTTTTGGGGCCGACAAGCGGCACGCCGGGAACGTTATCGATGCTGTCGCCGACCAGCGCCTGAAAATCGACGACCTGATCCGGCCGCACGCCCCAGTCCGCTTCCAGGCCCGCGGCGTCGAGGTACTGCCGCTTGCGAATGTTGTACATCCGCACGCCCGGCCCTAAGAGTTGCCGCAGGTCTTTATCGCTGGAGACGATGCACACTTCTGCGCCGGCCTGGACCGCCCGTCGCGTGAGCGTGGCGATGACGTCGTCCGCTTCCCAGCCGGCGCACTCGATCGAGGGAATGCCATAACCGGCGATGACCTCGAGGATCATCGGGATCTGCGGCGCCAGGTCGTGGGGGATCTCGCTGCGGTTGGCTTTGTAGTCGGCGTAGATTTCGCCGCGGGCGCCAGGCTCGCACGATTCCATCCCGCACACGAGATGCGTCGCCTTCATCTCGTTCAGCAAATGCCGCAAGTCGCCAGTGAAGCCATAGACGGCGTTCGTCGGCTGCCCGCGCGTGCCGGACATCGGCTGCCGGATCGCGTGGAAGACCTGAAAGATCAACGAAAACGTATCGACGAGGTACAGCGTCTCGGGCATTGTGCAGCTTGGATTGTTGAAGGGGTCTGACCCCGTGCAGCGGTGACGGGCAAATGAATTATTGCAGCCGGAGGCAGGCGGACCAACGCCGCGCGACCGTTATGCCGGGATCGAACGGAACGGGCGGCGCGACGCGCACGCGCCGCAAGAGCCCCCATCCGGGCGGAACTATGGCGATTCCTCGCACGCCAACCGGCCTCGGCCGGAATCCGCCCGCGTCCTTCGCCGATGAAACGATCAGGCTCTGCCCATTCGCCCGCCATCAGTTCGGACACTATGCGCCGTCTCGCGCCTGCCATTCCCCTGCTGGCACTCGTGCTGTTTTCCGGCTGCAGCGAGCCGCCGCTTGAATTCACGGAAGTCAAGCGCGCCGACGAGCGGTTGACCGAGGCGGAAATCGAGACGCTGCTGCGGATCGCGCAGTCGCTGCCGAAGGGCCGGCTCCCGGAAATCCTCGTCTTCTCGCCGCCGGCCGACTGGAAACCCACCCGCACGCTGCCGGTGCGCGAGCTGGTCGACGAAGAAGCCCGCCGCATGGCCCAGCGCTGGGACGAGGCGCGGCTGGCGGAGCCCTTGCTCCGCGACCGGCGGCTGACGCGCGTGCTGGAGCGCGAACGGCTCACGCCGGAACAGTTCGTGGGCCTGATGCTGACCACGGGGCTGGCAATGGCGCGAACGACGTTGCGGCCGGCACAGGATCTGGAGGGCGCGATCCAGCGCGGCGGCGAATTCGTGCGGCGGCTGGAGGCCAACAGCAAATCGTTTGCCGCCCATTCGGCTGAGGCCCGGTTCCAGATCCTGCAGCAGGCGGCGTGGCTGACTCGCATCGACCGGGCCGAGCATCTGCAACTGGTGCCGCCAGAGAACGTCGCGCTCGTCCAGAAGTACCGGCAGCCGTTGCTCGCGGCCTTCGGCGACCGGCTCGTGACGAACCCGCTGGACGCCGTCGTCGATCCGCTGGATGAATGGGGCGTGCCCTTTGAGATTCCCGCCGGCGGCCCGCGCGACGACGAGCTGTCGTGGGACCCGCGGCAGGCGATCGTCGGCCACGACGACTGAGGCGGCAGCCGTCAGCGGTCAGCTTGCAGCGACCCGTGGTGACGCGATTGAGCTGACCGCTGATCGCTGAAAGCTCCTGAATTGTCTTGAACTGCCCGCCGCGGCCGATATGCTCACCGGCGCAGGCGTGTGATCGATGGCGACGTGCGAGGAGCCCCGCCACATCCGCCTCGCGCCCTCAACGGAGTGTGCCCGTGCCCGCCGAACGCCCATCCGAATTCGTCGAAGAGATCGAGCTGGAAGGCCATATCATCGACAGCCTGCTGCTCCCGAAGGTTCTCGACGAGATCACGAATCGCGGCGGCCGCTTTGAACTGAAGGACGTGCAGATCGGCCACAACCGCAGCGACCCCAGCTATGCCCGGCTGACCGTTTCGGCCGATTCGCAGCAGGCCCTCGAAGAACTGCTGCAGCGGATCGCGCGGCACGGGGCGGTGCCGCTCGACAAGCAGGACTGCCGTCTGGTCGAGGCCGACATGGACGGCGCCTTCCCCGAAGGCTTTTACGCGACGACGAACCAGGACACCGAGATCCGGCTCGATGGGCAGTGGATTCCGATCGCACGGCAGGAGATGGACTGCGGCGTGCGCGTCGACCGCCAGCGGCGGACTGCCGAGTGTGTGCCGATGTCGGACGTGAAGACGGGCGACGCGATCGTCGTCGGCCGCAGCGGCACGCGGGTGCGGCCCGTCGAACGCGACCGCATCACCCGCGACGCGTTCAGCTTCATGCACAGCACGGTTTCGAGCGAAAAGCCCAAAGGCGTCACGGTCCGCGAAATTGCCGCCGCCATGCGCCGCGCGCGCGACGGGGACGGGAAGATCCTCGTCGTCGGTGGCCCGGCCATCGTCCACACAGGCAGCCGCGAGCACTTCAGCTACCTGATCCGGAGCGGTTACGTGAACGTGCTGTTCGCCGGCAATGCGCTGGCGACGCACGACATCGAGCAGTCGCTGTTCGAGACCAGCCTCGGGATCTCGATGGAGCACGGCGGCTCGATCGAAGAAGGCCACGAGCACCACCTGCGGTCGATCAACCGCATCCGCCGGGCCGGCAGCATCCGGCAGGCCGTGGAGGCGGGCCTTCTCACGCGGGGCATCATGTACGAGTGTGTCAGCAACAACGTGCCGTACCTGCTGGCCGGCAGCATCCGCGACGACGGTCCATTGCCGGACGTCATCACCGACGTCGTCGAGGCCCAGCGAAAGATGCGCGAGCTGATCGAGGGCGTGACCTTCGCGCTAATGATCGCCACGACGCTGCATTCGATTGCCGTGGGCAACCTGCTGCCCGCGCGCGTGAAGGTGGTGTGCGTGGACATCAATCCGGCCACGGTAGTGAAGCTTGCGGACCGCGGCACATTCCAGACGATCGGGCTGGTGACGGACGTGGAGCCGTTTCTGCGCGTGCTCGTCGACGAGCTGCGGCAGTAGCCCGACGGTCTGGCGGCTGCTTTCACTGGAATGTCCGCCGCGATAGGATGGCTCGACACCCTCATCGAAAGGCCGGCGATGACCGAGCCCTCTGGATCGCAAGCCTCCGCCGGACCGGAGCCCGCGCACGCTGGCTCGGACGCCGGCGATGCCGTCACTCCCACCGAGAACGGTTCGGAAACCGTCACCCGCGCGCCGCAGACGCTGGAAACGGTGCAGCAGACCGCCGCGCCCACCGAACCTGCGGGTGCGTCAGACAGGTGGGCAGGCGAAGCGAATGAAGCGGAGCCGCTCATCCGCTTCGGCCGATACGAGGTCCGCAAGACGCTTGGCGAGGGCGCTTTCGGCACCGTTTATCTCGCGCACGATCCGCAACTCGATCGGCCGGTGGCGCTGAAGGTCCCGCGGGCCGGCGTGCTGCAGGACGCCGACGACGTCGAGCGCTTCCTCCGCGAGGCGCGCGCCCTGGCGACGGTGAACCATCCCAACGTCTGCGCCGTGTACGACGTGGGCGACGTGGACGGGCGGCAGTTCATCGTCATGGCGTTCGTGCAGGGACGCCCGCTCTCCGATTACGTCGGTCCCAAGTCCCCCTTCGACCAGCGGCAGGCGGCGATTCTAGTCCGCAAAATCGCGCTGGCCCTCGACGCCGCCCACCGTAAAGGCGTCATCCACCGCGACCTCAAGCCGGCGAATATTATGCTCGATGGCGAGCGGCACGAGCCGATCGTCATGGATTTTGGACTCGCCCGGCGGACGCAGGCCCAGGAAGCGCGGCTGACGCAAAGCGGGACGATCCTCGGCACGCCGGCTTACATGTCTCCCGAGCAGGCGGCCGGCGAAGCCGCGGGCATCCAGGCATCCACCGATCTCTACAGCCTCGGCGTCATTTTGTACGAATTGATCTGCGGCTCGCTGCCGTTTGAGGGCTCGGCGTTTTCGGTTATCGCACAGGTGCTGCGCGACGAGCCGCCCAAGCCCTCTGAGAAGCGGAGCACGGTCGATCCGAGACTGGAGGCGATTTGCCTCAAGGCGATGTCGAAGGATCCGGCTGCCCGTTACGCCTCTATGCGCGAATTCGCCGATGCGTTGACCTCATTTCTGCAGGCGAAACTGTCGGAGTCGAAAGTCCCTCGCCGATCGGGAGAGCATCCGGTCGTCCCACCCTCTGGCGGCGGGAGTGCAACGTCTGCGGGACGCATGACGAAGAAGGCGGCGGCGACGACGGATCCCGAACTCAAGGTTCGTCCGGCCGCGCGCGCGGACGGCGACGCGACGAGCGCGAAATTGTCCGACAGTTCGCCGAGGCCAAAGCGATCGGGCCGCACCCCGAGGACGGCGAGGTCGTCCGCGGGGCGGCCAACATCGTCGGCTGGACTGCGTACGCGGCCGCTCCCGCCGGCAGAGGATGAAGAGCCGTCTGGAGCCCCGCCGTGGATGAAATATGCGCTTGTTGGCGTCGGCGGCCTGGTGGCCCTGGTCGTGGCCGCGATCGTGTTGCTGTCGTCCGGGTCTGACAAGGCGGCATCTTCGGCGGCGCAGGGATTGGCCCGGCTGCATCTGCAAGGCGCCGTCGACCAGCTCGCGCTGTCGTTCGAGCTGGACGGCGAGCCGCTCGAACGCAGCCGGCTCGATGGACCGCTGGAGTTGCCCGCGGGGACGCACGAGCTCCGCGTGCTGCGGGGTGAGATTCCCGTCACCACACAGAGCTTCAGCGTCGCGGCCAAAACGACGACCGATCTGGCCGTCTTCATCGAGAACCCCGCGCCGGCCGTCGCTTCGATGGTGATCGCGCGCGGCGGAAACCTCTCGATCCGTGCAGGGAGTGCGACGGTGACCCTCACGGACAGCAAACAGATTCCGAGCGGTGGCTTCGACATCGAGCGCATCGACTTCGCCGGAAGTACGTCGTTCCGTCCCGACGATCTGAAGCTGGCGGCCGGCGTGCTGACGATCCGTGAAATCGATCTGGCGAACACCGCCGCGGACGATGCGACGCTCACTTCGCTCAAATGGCTGCCGGGGCTGGAGACGCTCGATCTCACCGGCACGAAAGTCACCGATAGCGGTCTCGCCGCGCTCTCGGCGCTACCCGCCCTCAAGTCGCTGCGGCTGGAGGGCACCGGCATCGGCGACGCTGGAATGAATCACCTGGCGTCGCTACAGACGCTCAACGACCTGTCGCTTGCGCAAACATCGCTGGCAGACGCGGGGCTGGGGACGCTGGAAGCCTTGAACGGCCTGAAAGCGCTCGACGTGACGAAGACGCCGGTGTCTGAAGTGGCTGTCGACCGCTACAAGAAAGCGGTTGCGGGCTGCAAGGTGTCGCACGAGGTCTTTTCCATTCCCGAGGAAGCCGCCCTTGCCGAGTGGGTGATCGCCGCCGGCGGCGAGGTCGAGCTTCAACTGGAGCCGGGCGGGCGGCGCAGCCGCGTGAGCGATTCGCTGCCTGAGGCCCGCTACCGTGTGGTGGGCGTGTGGCTGAAGGATGTTCCGAGGGTCGATCAGGCGGATCTGGCACGGCTCGGGGCGGCGCCGGCGCTTGAGTTTCTGTCGCTTACCGGCGCCACGGCCGACGGGCTGCTCGAGGCCTTGAAAAACGCGCCCGCGCTGGAGCGGCTGGAATTGCTCGGCAGCCGCCCCACACAGGGGGCGCTGGCCAGCCTGGCCAGTATCCCCGCACTGTCGAGCGTGTCGGTTGACGGCGGCGCGCTCATGCCGGCTGGAACCCCGCCCGCTGCGGCGCTCTTACCGCTCGCGGGCGTTCCGGCCTTGCGCGAGCTCGTGCTGGCCGGACCGCAGATTGGCGATGCCGTGCTTGAGGGGCTGAGTTCATTTTCCGCACTGGAGCGGCTGGAGCTGCGCGGCACGGGGACGACCGACGCGGGCTTGGCGCACGTGGCAACGGATCCGAAGCTCAAGTCGCTGGTGCTGTCGCAGGGCACTCCCCTCACGGACGCGGGAGTCGCCCACCTGACGGCGCTTGCGAACCTGGAGGAGCTGCGCGCACCGGGGACGGAGGTTTCCGATGCCGCCGTCGCCTCACTCGTGCAGTTGACGGCGCTGAAGGAGCTGGATGTGGCCGGCACGCGCTTCACGCATGCGGGCGCTGCGCAACTAAAAGCGGCGCTGCCGGCCTGCGACATCATCGGCGGCCGCATGGTCCGCTACGCCATGGATGTGTACGCCGCTCCGGTCGGGGGCCTGCCGGCCGGGTGGACGGGCGACGCCGCCATCAAAGTCGATTCGCTCCTCGGCGCGCGAGGCATCGTGTCCTCGCAGCTCGGGAGCCGCGAAATCGTCTCGCCACAGCTCAAGCTCGAGGGCGATTTCTTCGTTCAGCTCGAGGTCTCCGGCCAGGTTCCGTCGTTCACCATCGCCTTCGACGGTCCAGGCGGCCAGTTGCCGATTGCTTTCGTCTTCGACGACTCCATCCCGATTGTCAGCTTCGGCGTCGAGCGTTCCGCTTACACGTTCCCCTCGGCCATGAAGTGGGGCGTCTACCGAACGGTGCGGCTGGAGCGCCGCGGACGCAACTGGCAATGCCTGGTCGACGGCACCGCGGTCCACAGCCGCGCCGGAGGCGCTACGCCGGAATTGTTTGAGTCCTCGATGTCGAAGGCCTACGAGCGCATCCGGCTGGCCATCCTGAACCCTTATACGTGCATCTCGGAGCTCGAGACGGGACCTTTGCCTCCCGCGGACCAGCGCCCCGGCGAGACGGGAGAAACGGAGCGCTACGCGTTGAACATCGAAAGCGGCAGCGGCTCGCTGCCGAGCGGCTGGAGCGTCCTAGATAAAGACGACACCACCGGCATCGCCAAGCTGCGGTTCGCAGGCTTGCGGACGCGGGGCGACTTCTCGCTCGAACTGGCACTGCAATACAAAACTCCGACCAATATCACGCTACGGATGCTCAGCCGCGACGGCGCCCGCGATCTGCCGCTGCACTTCGACAATCAATCGGCGAATGCGTGGCTGATCAGCATTCCGGAGCAGCCCTATACGGGGATCTCACACGTCACTGCCCAAGCGCCCAATCCCGTCTTCACGATTCAGCGCAAGGGGACGATCTTCTCCGTCTATCTCGACGGCAAACTGACCGGCACGCTGCGCTCGAACGCGATCGGCGATTTTTCCGGCATCACGTTTCACATGAACGTCCTTTCGTGCGCGATTCGCGGCTTCCGCGTCGGGCCGGCTGGTGCCGCTCCCACGAGCCGCTCGCTTGCGCCGCCGCCGGGCGACGTGCAGCCGGATCCAGGCAGTCTCGGCAGTTATCGCGACAAAGTCGGGCGGTCGCTGTATTTTCAAGTCACGGGAAATACCGGCGGTTCGCTCTGGGGCACAGGCGTCTATACCGATGATTCGACGCTGGCGACCGCCGCCGTCCACGCCGGCGTGCTGCGGCCGGGCGAAACCGGCATCGTCAAGGTGACGATCCTGCCCGGGCAGTTATCGTACGGTGCGTCGGTGCGAAACGGCGTCACTAGCTCGAGCTGGGGCGAATACTCCGGCAGCTTCCGCGTTGCGGCCGTCGATTGGAAGAACCAAGAGACACCGGTGCTGGCGCCGGCAGCCGCACCGGCCGGGGAGACCCGGGCGTCGCCCAGGAAACGACCAGCCCGCAAGGGATCGTCGCGCGGCTGAACCCGTTTAGTCTAGCCGCGACTCGCCAAAGGCCAGCCCCGGTCGGGACGGCATGCCATGCACCCCGGGCACGCTCGAAGACCCGCTTAGCCCCGGCCGCTTGCCGTTGGTTGTGGGCATGGATGCCGCAGCGTACCATGATCGGCAACGCTGATTCGCCCCTCGCTCCGACTCCTCGAACAGGGAGACCGCCATGCGCCCCGCCGGTTTCTGCCCCGATTGTGACGACGTCAATCGCCGCGACTTTCTGAAGGCCACCGCCGCCGGGGTCGCCGGCGTCTCAGCGCTCTCGGTCCCGGCTTCTGCGCTCCTGGCAGGGCAGCCAAAGAAGGACACCCCGCGGCGCAAGTCCGAGACGCTCGTCGCCCAGTTCTACCAGACGCTCTCCGATGAGCAGAAGCAGAAGATGGCCTTCCCGTTCGATCACGAGCTGCGCTCGGCGGTCGACAACAACTGGCACATCACAAAGGTCCGCCTCGGCAAAGACTTCACCGGCGAGCAGCAGGAGCTCGTGCGGGAAATCTTCCTCGGCCTGCACAGTCCCGAATACGCCGACAAGGTGCTGGCACAGGTCGCACACGACTCGGATTCCAAAGGCTTGGAGGACGCCGCCGTCGCGGTGTTCGGCACGCCCGGCACGGGCAAGTTTGAGTTCGTGCTCACCGGCCGGCACGTCACCCGCCGCTGCGACGGCGATTCGGTCGCCGGTGCGGCCTTCGGCGGGCCGATCTTCTACGGACACGCGGCCCAGGGCTTCAACGAGAAGCCCGACCATCCGGGCAACATCTACTGGTACCAGGCGGTGCAGGCCAACAAGCTGTTCGACGCCCTCGACGGCAAGCAGCGCGAACTGGCCCTCCGCACCGACGCCCGCGACGAACAGGGCACCGATACGGTGAAGCTCGGCGGCGAGCCGCAGGGGATTCCCGTGGCCGAGTTGTCGAGCGACCAGAAGCAGCTCGTCCGCGAGACGATGGCCGACGTGCTCGCGCCGTTCCGCAAGGCCGACGCCGACGAATGCCTGAAGCTGGTCGAGGCCGGCGGCTTCGACAAGCTGCACATGGCGTTCTTCAAGAACATGGACGTCGGCAACGACGGCGTGTGGGACGTGTGGCAGATCCAGGGGCCGGCCATGCTGTGGTACTTCCGCGGCGACCCGCACGTCCACACGTGGGTCCACATCCGAGAGCCGAAGCAGGCGTGAGTGCTGTTCGATGGGGTCAGACCCCTTTGCGGACGAGCGATGCAGAACTCGAATGCGGGTGAGCCGCAAAGGGGTCTGACCCCTTGGCGAGGGTGAAGCCACGTTTCCTGGTGCTCGCTGTGCTGTTCGCGGCAATTGCGGCTGCGACGGCGTGGAAGCTGGCGCGCACCTACGACGGACCGCCGCCGGTGCCGCCGCGCATGCGCGCTCAGGCGCCGCTGTTTGAGCTGCACGATCAGCAGAAACCGCCGGACCGGGTGCGGCTGAAGACCTGGCTCGGCCGCCACACAATTCTGCTGGCGTTCTTTGGCGGCGAGGGGGCCGAAGCCGATCCGCTCCTGCGGCGGCTGCGCGACGACTACGACGCCTTGCGGAAGCGCGGGATCATCGTGCTGGGCGTCGGCACGACACTGCCGCAGGAGAATCGGCCGCCGGCGGAGGACGGGCCGCGACTCAGCGAGCGGCAGGTCGAGCGGGCATTTCCGTTTCCGCTGTTGACGGACCTGGAGCCACAGCTTGTGGTCCACAAGCTATGGGGCCGCGTCGATGAAACCACGGGCCGGCCGTTGCGCGGCCTGTTCATCATCGACCGGGCCGGACGAGTCGACGTCGAAGACGGCCACCCGGCGCCCGTCCCCGATCCTCAGATCGCCCTCGACGCCCTGCTGCGCTGAACGTGCATTCGTAGTGACCCGCTGCCAGCGGGTCGAGGCACAGGCGCCGCGAAGGGGTCAGACCCCTTTGCGGCTCACCGGTGCACCGTGTTCTGCATCGCACGCCCGCAAAGGGGTCTGACCCCATGCGCGGCGCTGATCTTGACACACCGGGCAATCCGGCGAGACTAGCGAACCACCCATCGTTCTCCGCAGGGATGCAGGAGCCTTCGTCATGACGACGACCACCGCGCCGCCGCGTTCCGACGCGCGCACCTCCGCCGACCGCTCCGCTCCGGCTCTCCGCGCGATCGAAGATCTCGCGGTCTCCGATGTTGCCGAAGACCGGTTCTTCAAGCAGTTCCTCGAGCTCTTGCTGGAGGCCTCCGGCGGCGAAGCGGGCGTGGTGTGGATGCTCGACCAGAATGGCCTGGTGGCCGTGCTGAGTGAAGTCGGACTCGATCGGCTGGGGTTCGCGCACGACCCGCTCGCTTATCAGCGCAATCTCGACGGCCTGCTGGAGGTCTTGCGCAAGGGCGAAGCTGCCGTGCATGCGCCCGGCGACGGCGGCCGGATGACGCTCCCCACGCGGCACGCGCTCGTGCTGGTCCCGGTGCCATACCGGCGGCGAACTGTCGGCGCCCTCGAGCTGTTTCTGCCGGCCACGGTCTCGCCGCAGGAGCGTCTCGGGCTGCTGGCGCTTGCCGAAGAAGCCTGCGCGCTTGCCGGCCGCTATCTCGACTGGCGGGAAGACTCGGGTTCGACCGCGGGGCATTTGGAGTTCTGGAGCCGCTTCGAGCGCTTCGTGAGCCGGCTGCATCAGAGCCTGCACCCGATGGAAGTCGCGCAGGTCGCGGTGAACGACGGCCGCGAGCTGTTGGGCTGCGACCGCGTGAGCCTGCTGGTGCGACGAGGCTCCAAAACGCGCGTGGTGGCGGTCAGCGGGCAGGAGCGAATCCACGGGCGGGCAAACCTGGTCCGCGCACTGCGCACGCTGGCCGCGGCCGCGATCGAGTCCCGGCAAAGCCTCACCTACGCCGGTCGCATGGACACGGTGCCGCCGCCGCTCGAAGCCGCCGTCACCGAATACCTCCGCGAGAGCGGTTCGCGGCTGGTGAAGGTAATTCCGCTGTTTCCGCCCGAGGCGGAACCGTCTGCGGCGCACGAGCGTCCCGCCAAGTCCTCTCGCAGGGCATTTGCGGCCCTGGCGGTCGAACGGCTGGACGATAGCTGGCTGACGCCGGTGCTCGACTCTCGCTCCGACCTCATCGCCGAACATGCGAGCCGGTCGCTGTGGAATGCGCGATCGCATCATGCGGTGTTCCTGTTGCCGCTGTGGCGAATGCTGGGCGCGTGCGTGGGAGCGCTTCGCGGCCGCACGCTGATGACTGTCGCCGCGGTGCTGATGGTGCTCGCGGGCATCGGCGGCAGCCTGGCCCTGATCCCCGCCACGTACCGCGTCGAGGCGTCCGGCACGCTGATGCCGGCGAACAAGCGCGAAGTCTTTGCGCCCTGGGAAGGTGAGGTCGTGGAGTTATTCGTGACGAGCGGCCAGCAGGTTACCAAGGGGCAAGAGCTTGCGCGGCTGCGCAATGAGGAACTCGACGCGGCCATCATCTCCACCCGCAGCCGGCTGAATGAGAAACTCGAGGAGCAATCCACGCTCAAGGCCGAATTGAACCGTCTCGGCGGGGCCGACGCGGCTTCCCGCCACAACGAGGAAATCCGCCTTCGAGGCGGCCTTGCCCGCACGGTCATCGAGATTGGCGGGCTGCGCGAGCGTCTTGCGGCCCTCGAAGACCAGCAGCGCTCGATGACCTTGCGCGCCCCGATCGACGGCACAATCGCCACGTTTCAGCTCGAACAGTTGCTGCTCCACCGGCCGGTCGAGCGCGGTGAGATGCTGCTGGAGATCATGGACGAAGCCGGCCCCTGGCAACTGGAAGTGCAGGTGCCGGAAGGCCGCATGGGGCACGTCTTCGCCGCCCAGGAGTCCGCCGGGACGCGCGAGCTGCCGGCCGAATTCGTGCTCGGCACCAGCCCCGAGTACACGTATCGTGGGCGGCTGGCAGAGATCGCCACACGGTCGGACGTTTCGGCCGAAGCGGGCACGGTCGTCGATGTCCGCATCGCGATCGATCGCGACAGCGTGCCGGATCGGCGGATCGGCTCCGAGGTGCGGGCCAAAATTGACTGTGGCCAAAGGAGCCTGTTCTACGTGCTCTTCGGCGACGTCGTCGAATTCGCCCAGCGCCGCTGGTGGTGAGTCGCACATCAGCCGGCACGCGCTAGCGTCCGGTTTCAGGACTTCTGGAACCGGGGGCTAGCGCCCAACGGCTGAGGAACTGAAGGGGTCAGACCCCTTCACCGGACCTTTGCACCGGCCGCGGGAAATGCGTTGCGGGAGGTCGAGGGCACGGTGAGAATGGAACAGCCGCCCGCCCGGCCGCTGTTCCCACCGCCGTCGATTGACCCGAGGACCATCCCGCCATGCGTTCTGTCCCCCGCCTGTGGCTGGCATGGGCGGTCGCCGTTGTACCGCTCATCGCCACGGCGGCTGCCGCGCAGGATCCGGATCGCGCGAAGCTCGCCATCACGGATCCCGCCCACGCCGATGCCGACTTCGCCTTTCAGGGCGAGTACGTCGGCCCTGTTTTCGCGGGAGGGACCCGCTGGAGCCACCAGCACGCGGGCCTGCAGGTCGTCGCTTTGGGTGACGGTGCGTTTCAGGCGGCCCTGTATCGCGGCGGACTTCCCGGCTGGGGCTGGGACCGAAGCTCGCGCATCGAACTCACCGGCACGCGGCGCCGCGGCGTCCTCGATCTGCTCGGAGACGGCGCGATCATCACGGTGCGGCCCCCCACCGGGCCCCCCCTTCGCAAGGGGGGGGAGGGGGGGTCGGCGAGCATCCTCTCCGGCGGCCGGCCGCTTCTGGGCACGCTGCACAAGGTGCGGCGAACCAGTCCCACGCTCGGCGCTCCGCCGCCGCCGGGGGCCGTGGTGCTGTTCGGCGGCACGAGCCTCGAAAAGCTCGACAGCGGCCGCATCAGCCCGGAAGGCTGGCTGATGGAGAACGCGAACCGCAAAGACATCTTCTTCGAGCACCCGTACCGCGACTTTTTCCTGCACCTGGAGTTCCGCCTGTCGTACATGCCCTACGCCCGCGGACAGGGCCGCTCCAACAGCGGCGTCTACATTCAAAGCCGCTACGAAGTGCAGATCCTCGATTCGTTCGGCCTGCAGGGGAAGGAGAACGAGTGCGGAGGGCTGTACCGGCTGCGGAGTCCGGAAATCAACATGTGCCTGCCGCCGCTGTCGTGGCAGACGTACGATATTGAGTTCACGGCCGCCCGCTTCGACGCCGCGGGACGCAAATCTCGGGACGCCCGCATCACGGTGCTGCACAACGGCGTGCCGATCCATACCGACTTTGCCATTCCGAACAAGACCGGCGCCGGGCAGACGGAAGGCCCGAAGGCCCTGCGGACGAAGCTGCAGCACCACGGCGACCCGATCCGCTTCCGCAACATCTGGCT
>JAHWKJ010000348.1 GCA_019347905.1 Planctomycetota bacterium | reverse complement strand
GGCACGCTCCCCGACGAGCTTTCCGCGGAGATCGAGCAGCACCTCGAGCACTGCGACTCATGCTGCGAGCTGCTGGTCCAGCCGCCCGAGGACAGCCTCGTGCACCTGCTCCGCATCACCCGGCAGCGCGACGTCGGTCGTGAAGACCCCGCGGCCGGTGACTCATCCTTGCTCGGTCCGACACAGGCGATCGATCCATTGCATGCCGCGGCCGGCAAGACGTGGTCCGGCGTGACGGCCGCGGGAGACACCGATTCGCGCGGCTTCGGCGCCGCGGCCGGCAACGCTGCGGACCCGGCCACCCTCCCGGCGGCGCTCGCCAATCATCCACGCTACCGCATTCAGCAGCTTATCGGCACCGGCGGTATGGGCCATGTCTATAAGGCCGAGCATCTGCTGATGAAGCGGCCGGTGGCGATCAAGCTCATCAGCCGCCGCATGATCCGCCGCCCCGAAGCCGTCGAACGCTTCCGCCGCGAAGTCGAAACGGCGGCCCGCCTCGCGCACCCGAATATCGTCGCCTCCTACGATGCCGAGCAGTGCGGCGACCAGCACTTCCTGGTGATGGAATACGTCAACGGCGCCGACCTCGGCGAAGTCGTCCGCCGCCAGGGTCCACTGCCGGTGCCTGTCGCCTGCGACTACATCCGCCAGGCCGCCCTCGGCCTCCAATATGCGCACGAGCAGGGCATGGTCCACCGCGACATCAAGCCGCAGAACCTGATGGTTGAGGGTCAAGGGTCAAGGGACGAGGGACAAGGGCCGGACTCAGAGCAGCAGTCAGTATCATTCCGGCCCTTGACCCTTGACCCTCGACCCTCGACCGTGAAGATCCTCGATTTCGGTCTCGCCAAGTTCGCCAGCGAGCACGCGGCGGACGGCGACGGCACGCAGGAAGCGGCGGCGGATGCGACGCTCGCTCATCTGACGCAGGCGGGCGCGACGCTCGGCACGCCGGACTACATCGCGCCCGAGCAGTCGCAGGATTCGCGCGAAGCCGACATCCGGGCCGACATCTACAGCCTGGGCTGCACGCTGCACTTCGCACTCGCCGGCCGGCCGCCGTTCGGCGATCAGCCGGTCTATGACAAGCTGCAAAGCCACGCCGAGACGCCCCCGCCCCCCTTGGCCAGCATTCGCGACGACATCCCGCCGAAGCTGTCGCTCGTCGTCCGCCGCATGATGGCCAAGGATCCCGCCGACCGTTTTCAATCACCCGCCGAAGTCGCCGAGGCCCTGCAGCCATTCGCCGCGGGGGCGACGACATCGGGTGCCACAGGTGGCTCGTCCACCCGTGCTTCGGCATCGAAAAACACTGGCGGACAAGCCGCCAGTGCCACCCGTCGCACGCGGCGTCGCACGGCCGCCGTGTTGCTTGCACGACTGGCTGCTGAGCGAAGGCGGCTTCCACAAAGTCGCACGCGGCGTCGCACGGCCGCCGTGTTGCTTGCCTTCATCGGGGCGCTGGTCGCCGGCGCAATCATCTACGTGAAGACCGACCACGGCACGATCGCCATCGAGACGTTCGATCCCGATGTGAAAGTGATCGTCGAGCAGAACGGCGAGCAGGTCACCATTCTCGATCAAAGGACGAATCAGCAGGCGACGCTCGATACGGGCACGTACACGCTTCGTTTTGGCGGTGACGCGGCCGGACTGGAGTTCGACCTCCCACAGGGCAAAGCCTTCACTCTCCGCCGCGGCGATAAGAAGGTGGTGATAGTGCGACGTGACGGCGTTACCGTGGCGGATCGCAGCGCCACGGTACAGGTCCGCTCGGTGGCCCTGCAGCAGCGGTTAGCGTGGCGGTGGAGAATCCACATTCCCGAAGGCCCACGATACCACGTCGCCGTGCAGACGAGCGAGATCCCAGACGAAGGCTTCCCGTCCGCGCGGGAGTACAACAAGGTCTCCGTCCCGCCCGGTGAGCACGAGCTGACGGCCCGCATACAGAAAGACGAAGAGAACCGCTGGGCAATCGGGCTGTATTTCAACGATCCCGGCGGACTCGTACGCAACTCCAAGACGCTTGTCCTGCCCGAGACCTCTGCCGAGTGGCTCGAAGAGGACCGGGGGTTCGTGGCGGAGGGATTGAGTGCGGAATCCTACTCGACCGGCGCTCCGATCCAACTGCTGCGTCTGCGGGCCGACGGCGTCACCGAAAAGCACCCCGACGGAACCTGGAGCACCTTTCCGCCCGACGGTCCGGCCCAGGGCGTGCTGATCTGGCTGCGTCCCGAGCTCGCGGGACTCTCGGCAGGCCATGATGCGGTGCCCGTTTCCAGAAGCTTCCAGGTCGAGTTCGGTGAGGCGGCCAACCAGCCGTTGCCGGACGACTGGAAGGCCCGCGGTGACGCCACGCTGGTCAACAAGTCCGGTGCGACTCTGAAGGTGCAATCGCGGATCATCGCCGCGGGCAGCGGCCCCGCTCCGCCGGCGGCCGAGGGAATCCACCTCGGCCGCCACGACGTGATTCGACTGCACGTGCTGCAAGCGAGCGAGAATGTCCCCTCGCGTAGGGCGGACACTCCGGATGGTCCGGTCGACCGCGGCGACGAGCGCATCGTCATCGCCCGCTATGTCGTGAACTACAGCGACGGGACGACGGCCGAGTGGCCGGTCGTGGCGGGGCAGGACGTGGTCGACTGGGACGCCCTGCGCGTGGAGATGTCACCGGCACTCGGGAGGCGGATGGCCGATCCCACTCTCTTCGGCGGCAATCGCTTGTTCTATGCGTCGTGGGAGAACCCGCATCCCGAGAAGGAGATCACCAGCATCGAACTGGAAGCCGTCGAGCCCCGCTCGGTGACGATGTGCTTCGCCATGGTCTGCGAGCAGCGACTACCGGCAACCAGGGCCGCAGATCCGCAGGACATCACCGTCATGCGCCGCTTCGACGACAAGCGGCCCACGGGTGTTGAGATGGTTGAGCCGCCCGTTGAAATCGCGCTTTCCGAGGATGAGCCGCACGAAATCGCGTTCCTTCCTGACGCCCAGCACGTCGTCACCGTCGCCCGACTGATCGACTCTACCAAGGGTGGCATGCTGTCGCTCCGGAGACTCCCGGCGGGAACTGAGATCACTCGGTTTTCAATAGGACCGCATCTGCCGGATGCCTTGGCCGTATCGCTCGACGGTCGTGCCGTGGTTATCGGCGGCCATGCTGAGAGGATGCTCGCCTACGCTATCGAGTCAGGAAAGATCAGCAAACGGTTCGAATGGCCGGAG
Source organism: Planctomycetota bacterium (assembly GCA_019347905.1). Lineage (GTDB taxonomy): Bacteria > Planctomycetota > Planctomycetia > Planctomycetales > Planctomycetaceae > JAHWKJ01. The sequence goes on along the minus strand of JAHWKJ010000348.1, from coordinate 3,755 downwards.
CGAGTCTCGATCGTGGGGCTGGAGTTCCTGCCGGACGGCCAGCGTCTGCTCGCGATCCGTCGGGACGCCGTGGAAATTATCAACTATGAGACGTCCCAGGTCGTCCGCACTCTGCAGGCCGGCGGCGCCGGGAGCGGCGGCCTGTCGCAGGGCGGCCGCTACGCCTTTGCCCACATTCGCGACCCTGACGATCCCTGGCGGGAGAATCTAGGCTGGTACATCTGGGACGTCGAGACCGGAGAGCGGATCAAGGTCGTGGAGGAACGGAGCGGGCGGGATATTCTCGACATCAGCAACGACGGCGTCATCGCGATCCGGGAGCCGCACGGCCGGGAGCTCGCTTTCATGCCGCTTTTCGCCGATGGCCCCGTCGTTCGGGTCGCCGTTGACGGCTTGCGGCGGACCGCGCAATTCCTCCCCGGCGGCCGCCACCTCGTCACAGCGAATGCATCGGGAGGACTGAAAGTATGGGATGTACCCGCACGCCGGCTCGTGGCTTCCGGCGCCGCACCCGAGGGACTTCACTTTGGAGAAATCGCCGTCGCGCCTGACGGCAGGTCCATCGTGTCGCAAGCCAATCTGGGAGAGGGATTGACGAAAGGCGATCGCCGCCCCCGGAGCAACCGGCGCGTAATGCTCTACTGGCGGCTGCCGGAGAGCGTGACTGGCGGCCGTGCCCCCGATTATGCCACCCTCGCTCCGGGCGAATGGATCCCCGTCGATCCTGGGGCGCTCAATCACAACGCCGCCGGCGTCCGCGTCGACACGTTTACCCTCGACAGCGGGCCGCTGTATCTCGACAAGCTCTGGGCACGGGACATCATCCTGCGGGCCCGGGTGAAGAACTCCGATGCGGCGAATGTCTCGATCAACCTCCGCCGGCAGAAAGGCTCCGGACGCCATTACACCGGGCTGATCCGCGGTAATGACACCGCGATGATCGGCCGCTGGGAGGAAGACGGCTGGCAATATCTGGCCCACAAGCGGCTCGGCCGCAAGCTCGCCGACTTCGTCGAACTGGCCTTCGCCGCCGTCGGCGACCGCCTGCTGTTGTATCTCGACGGCCGCCTCGTGCTCGAAGCTCGCGACGACGCTCTTGCGAGCGGCACGGCCTCGGTCACGGCTCTGCAAGGCTCCGCCCAGTTCAAAACGATCGAGTACCAGGTGCTCGACGCGACTTCCGGCTCGCAACATCCCGCCGAAGGGCCGCACGGCGGTCCGCTGATCGAGCTGGGCAACCGCGACTATTTCGCCGAACTCCTCCACGACGAAGGCCCCGGTACCGTGACGCTGTACCTGCTCGACGATTCTGCGCAAGCGCCTGTCGCCACCGACGTGCGACATGTGACGATCCACTTTCGGCACGAGGGCCGCGAGATGCAGTTCCAGCTCGCCGCCGCACCCCTCGACTCCGACGTCGAAGGAGAATCGTCGCGGTTCGTTTCGACCGACGCCAAACTCGGCGAGCACCTCGACCGCAAAGGCAGTGAGCCGCGTCTCGTCGTGAAGCTGAACGGCAGGACGTACGACGTCCGCATCGAATACGGCCACGGAGAAGACGGCCGTCAGAGTCACATGCCCGCCGCCAACGCAGCGCTCGAGGATCAGGTGCTCGACGACGACGGCGCAGCCGCGGCGGCTGCGGAGCCGCTGCCCGAACCGGCCGAGAAGATCGTCCGGCAGATCGAGCGGTTCCTCGATGAACTGGGCAAAGCTAACCCACGTCCGTACGCCGCGTTTCCGGCGCCTTCCAGCGACTTTTACAGGGATTTTGCCGAACTGTCGAAGCTCGCGGAATCGGCACCGTCAGTCCCGGCCGACGGTGCCGGTCGCACGCTGCTGATTCGAATCTCGGACCGCCTCGTCTCGAAGCTGCGCGAGTCGCCTGAGGCGGAACGGCGGCTGCTCGGCATCCTTCGGGACTTCAATGCCAAACTCCCTGAAGGCATGACGAGAGAGGAGTCGCTGATCTGGGGATACATCCAACTGCTGCATTCCCTCGGACCGCCGGTGCAGACTGCCGATTCGAAGATCCTGCCGCCCGGAGCTGATGCCAAAGAGGCGGAGTCAGTCGCGAGAGCCGCGGTGCGAGAGTCGATCGCGGAAGCCGCCGGCATCACGAACGCCGACTGGCGGAAGCTGACGGAAAGCACCGAGCGGCCGGCGCTGGACTCGCTCGACAGCAAGTCGCTCTCGCTGGTGTTGTTCTCGCTCAACCCGGCCGAGGCGGCGAAGAAGAACGCGGACGTGCTCAAGGACTTCCGCTACCTGACGGAGCGCCCGCTGCCCAAGCCGTTCCAGGTCGCCGAGGCGATGTGGAAGAGCCGCGCGAAAGGCTACGCCTCGTTCGTTCAGCCGGAGTACATCACGGACGTCGCAGCCGACGTCGAAGACGGCATCGCCCGCGGCGAAGTCGCCTTCAAGGCCCCGGATCTGTACGAGGGCCGCCTCCGCTACGTCGCCCGCCAGCGCGACGGCAAGTGGCGGATCGAAGAATTCCATTTGCCGAACTATGGTCTGTCCGTCCGCCGGACGGATGAAGGCCCGTGGGAGCTGGTCAAGAAGGGGAGTTCCTCGCCGGAGGAACAACAGTAGTAGTCTGCTCTCGCAGTGGTGTCCGGGCTGTGGTGCAGCCACCCTGGCTGCACGAGCAGGCCGGAAGCCTGCACCAGAATTCCAACAATCCGCGTGAGAAATACGTCATGAAATTCCGCATTGCCGACATCGCAGTGTTGTTTGTGGCCCTGGCCGCGACGCGATCCACAGCGACCGATCTCGATTTCGCGAGATCGATGTCGCCCGAGGCGCTTCGCGCCGAGGCGGAACTCGTCCTCACCGGCCGCGTGCGAACCGTGTACGTGAACCATCGCCAGTCGGAGGGCGGCATCGACGGCCTGTTCGTCGCCGATGTCGAAATTGGCGAGGTGGAGAAGGGAGAACTGGAAGGCCGCATCGCCGTGCCGGTGCGCTACTGGGCCCGGCTGAAGACCGTTCGCAAGGTTCAGGGATGTTCGCCCACGAGTTACAGACCGCTGCCGCACGAGGGCGATCTCGTGCGGGTGTACCTGCGGCGAACGCCCTATGGATGGCGAGTGATGCCGCCCAACGGCTTCGAGATCCTCGAGCACAATTCCGATCCGAACCCGGTGGTCGTGCTGACGGATGCCGCTTCGCCTGGCGAGTTCGGTGCCGCAGCCACCTCCGAGGCCGCGCTTCAGCCAGCGGATGAAAACCCAGCGCCCGGCCGCTGGTGGATGCCCGCCGCAGCACTGGCGCTCGGCGCACTGATGGGGGTGCCGCTGGGTCGAATTACGAAGCGAACAGAGCCCCTCGGCCAAAGTTGAATCCCCAACCCTTTCAATCAGGAGCACGGTCCATGAGACGCTTCACCAATCCGACGTTCGTTCTGACGGCGTTCGCGTTGGCGCTCGGCATCGTCATCGGCTGCAACTTCGGCGCTCCGGAGCAGAGCCGCAGCCGCGCCGAGGCGGGACCTCCGTCACCGGCCGATTACGTGCACCGCATCCAGGGTGACATCACCCGCATCCGGAAGGCGGTCGTCGAACTCTCCGGGGATGACGAATTCGCCGACGTGCCACCGCGGGTGTTGATCGCGGCCACCTGCCGGGCCTACGACTTTCCGCTGGAGACGTACCGCTTTCTCACCGATGGCGGCCCGGCCGATCCCGCCGTGGCTTTGGCCGAAGAAGCGGCCGTCGAATTTGCGAAGGCGCTTCAGGCCGGGAATCTCGACG
>JAHWKJ010000347.1 GCA_019347905.1 Planctomycetota bacterium | reverse complement strand
GATGACGACATCGCCCGCGTCGCCCCGGCGGTCCGTGCGCAACGCGCGCATCTGGGCTTCGTGATCGACGACGGCGGACAGCAGTGCGCGCTGCTCGACGAGCGGGGGCGGCTGCTCGAGCCGATGGAATTGACGGCTGTGCTCGCGCGGATCGCCGCCGGCGAACAGCCGGGCGCGGCGGTGGTGGTGGATGAAACGGCTGCGGCGGCGGCAGGGCCGGCGATTCTCGCCGCCGGCGGACGGCTGGTGGCCTGTTCTCCGACGGCGGCCGCGATGTTTCGCACGATGCGCGACACGCGCGCGATATTGGGGGCCGCGGGTGGCCGGTGGTGGTTCCGCGATGGGCGGCCCGTGTGCGACGCCATCGTCACGCTGTCGCGCGTCCTCGACGCCCTCAGCCGCAGCGATGCACCGTTCTCCAGCGTGGTCGCGACGGCGGCACCGCGCGACTGGGCACCGCTCGCCGCAGGATCGTAGAGCAAGCTGCCAGCTTGCTCCGGATCAGCCGACTCTTCCATTCTTCCATCCCGCGAGCCGCGAAACGCACAAGCGAGCCGCTTGTGCTACGACACGGCCGGCAACACGCTTTGCAGGTCGGCGATCATCCTGCGGGTGGCGGCCTCGACGGCGTCCTCCCAGCGGTCGGGTCCGTACTCGTCGCGATACGGCTCTTCAAGCCAGGCGAAATTGATCGCCCGCGAGCTGTTCACGAGAGTGCCCAGACCGTCGGAGCGGAAGGCGCCCGCGACATCGGCCGCCCCCGCACCCTGGCTGCCATAGCCGGGAACGAGCAGTGGTGCGTGTGCCATCGCCGCGCGGAGCTCCGCCAGTTCACGCGGCCACGTCGCGCCCACGACCGCTCCCACCAGGCCGAAACCGTCGGCGTCGGCTGTGGCGGCGGCGAGCTCTTCTACGACCGCCGCCACGTGCCGGTAAACGCTACGCCCGCCGACGTCCAGATCCTGAAAGGCACCGGCTCCGGCGTTGCTCGTGCGGACGAGCACATACACGCCGCCGCCGCGCTCCCGCGCGACATCGACGAACGGCTGCAGCGTGTCGCGGCCGAGGTAGGCGTTCACCGTCAGTGCATCGGCAGCCCACGGAGCGGCGTCGCGGTCTTCGCCGGCAATCCAGCCGCGGGCGTAGGCTTCGGCCGTGCTGCCGATGTCGCCGCGCTTGCCATCGGCGATGACGATCAATCCCGCCTGGCGCGCACGAACCATCACACGTGCGAGTGCGCTCGAGCCTGCCGGCCCCAGCTCCTCAAAGAAGGCCGCCTGCGGTTTGACCGCAGGCACCAGCGGAGCCACCACGTCGATGATGCGCAGGCAGAACTCCTCGAACGCCGCGGCTTTGAGTGAATTCGCGTCCGCCGAAGCTTGCGCCCGCGCGCTTTCGACAACGGGCGGAGGCAAAAGGTCAAACCGCGGGTCCAGCCCCACCAGCGCGGGCGTACCCTTTCGACGGACGGCCTCGTGAAGTCGAGTGGCAAAGGGCGTCATGGCGGTCGATTCTGTCGCCATCGTTGTGGGATGTGAAGCCCTGAGCACCAGTGCTATGTCGGAGACCGCTCCGGCGGCGTCCTAGCGGCAGAACTCCCAAACTCCCGATATCGTAGCGAACTCCGGAGCGGTAATGTCGCGCCCTTGTGTCGCACGCGTTGTGCGGCCGATGAGGATTGAGGACGCAACACAAGGAGATCCGAACATGCGTCACCTGGCAGCAGTGTTGGCCGGCGGAGCGGTGCTGGCATGGGCGGCCTTCGCGGTGCAGGCGGAAGATCGCGAAAAGAAGGCCCAGGAACGGAACACCAACGTGGAGGGCAAGGCAGGAGTCGAAATCCGCGCCGAAGGCGAGAGACGCCCCGGGGACTCGCAGTTCTACAAGGCGAGCGAGATCATCGGCACGACCGTGAAGGGACAGGACGGGCAGGCGCTCGGGCGGGTGAAAGACCTCATGATCGACGCCCGCAGCGAAGAGGTGCGCTACCTGATCCTCGAGGGCGAAACGGCCCTCAAGGCCGAAGGCAAGCTGTTCGTCATGCCCTGGGTGGTCGCCGAGCCGCATCACGGCCGCACCGCCGCCGACCGCTACCTCACCGTGGGCATCGAGCGCCAGCGGCTGATGCAGGCCCCGACGATCGGCGTGACCGACTTCAGGAGCCTCAACGACGTCTCGTGGACCACCCGCGTCGACACGTTCTACAAAGCCGATGCGGACCGCCGGCGAAAGGTGCTCCGGCCCAATCTGGACGACGAAGGGCGGCCAGGGCTGAACCGCGAGGGCGACGACCGGCCTTCGACCAGGCCCCGCAATCGCGGTGATCGCGACGATGCCGCCCCCGGCACGACGAAGCCAGGAACCGGGCCCCGTCCGAACAGCGGCGCCGGCAATCGCGATGCCGACCGGCCGGATGCGACCACGCCGGCACGGCCGCGGTCGAATAACTAAGTCGAGGCTCCCCTCCTGGGACGGAGGGGAGGCAAGCCTCTACGGGCCAAACTGTCCTGTGGCCCGTGGTGCAGCCGGGACGGCTGCACCACGGCAAGCCGCGCCTTTGGCGCCCGACATGTCTCCTGCCAGCTCCAGCGCGACCGCACGAGTCATCGCCCTGCGTCATCCTCTGCAGCAGGATTCAGTAGCCGCGAAGTGAGGGATCGATGCCGTCGCGGCAGTGCGTGCAATCGACCCGTCCTGCCCCTCGACATGCCTGGCAGGCTTGCTTGAACGGCATCTGGCGAATGATCACCCGGCGATTCTCGCCGCTCCCGATCACCTGCCGCACGGGCCTGTAAACGGCGACCTGACCTTTCACGCAGCCTTTGGCCGGGCAGTTCAGGTTCGCCAGGCCATTACAGACGCTGCACGAGCGGTCTTCGAGGGATCCCTCAGGAAGTGCGGCGCCAGGTTCCGCGACCTTCGTGACCTGGGGCTGAACGGCAAACGTGCGGTAGCAGCGTAACAGCATCACGGCCGAAGGCGCGGCCTGCCGGACCACTTCAGCCCATTCGCGCGGCTCTCCCGAAGCCAGCCCTTCGTCGTAATGGGCCTCGATGTGCTGCCGCACGAATTTCAATGCCGTGGTCGACGGAATGGCGAATGACGATCGGACCTGCGGACCTTCCAATCCGCCGGCGATCTTCGTCAACACTCCGATCGCAGCTCCGCGGTTGTTGAAGATCGGCCCGCCGCTGTTGCCGCTGCTGGCCTCCGCATCGACCAGCAGCATACCGCGGATCTCGACAATTGGGTGCCCGCGGTCGGGAAGACCCGTGACGACGCCCAGAGCGGACTGTAGGCGTGCGACCCGATCCGACCGGGAATAGCCGAGGACCATGATCTCTGAACCGAGTTCCGCGGGCTCACGAGCCAGAGACAGCGGTACTCCTGCCAGCCGTTCACATTTGACGAGTGCCAGGTCGAGTTCATCGGAGACGGCGGCGACCTCCGCGTCGAACTGTCCCATGCCGCCTGGATCCGCCGGATCGATGACCCGCAAGGCGTGCGCCGTTCCAAGCTGGTCATCCTCAATGACATGACGGTTCGTCAGCACATAGCCCTTCGCGATCAGGAAGCCGCTCCCGGAGCCCACCGGTACCGGCTCGCCGGTCCGGTCGTGCGGTTGCCGAGTGTCTTGCGACCTGCGGGCCTCTTCGGCGCCGAGTTCGACCTTCGGCAACACGGGAGGCATGTAGAGCCAGCCGACCGATGGCGAAAATGCGGGGGCGGCGTGGTTGGCTGTCGCTTCGCGATAGAGTTGGTCGAAACGTTCGCGAACAGCGGGGAGCATGCTGAGTTTGCCCTGCTGCACTTCCGAGAGCACGCGGCCGAGGTTCTGTGAGACTTCGCGCGTCGTCGGTGCCAGTTCGACGGCACGCTTCCAGTGCCGCCAGGCCTCCGTAAACTCCCGCAGCTTGATTTCCGCCAGGGCCGCGTTGTTGAGCGCAGCGACGTGATGGGGCGCTCGTCCAACGACATTGCGAAAGTGCTTGCCGGCCTGGACGGGGTCGATGACCCCGTCGATCGAATGCAGATGGATGAGACCCAGCAGGAAGTCGCCGCGGATGCCGCCTCGATCGGCTTCCGAAGCCCGCTCCAGCAACCGAATGCCCACCGCCCGCTCTCCCTGCTCAAGGGCCTGGAGGCCGCGCGTGAGCAAGTCATTGGCCCGCTCAGAGGCCTCGCGGGCCTCTGCCTGAGGAACCCACTCGGTGCCCAGGCGCACGAGCGCCTGTTGCTTTCGTTCCTCCCACGAGGCGATTTGCTGTTCGACCCGCCGCATCTGTTCTGCCGTCAGCGTATGTCGAGCCAGGAATTCGGCAAGTCCCGCAAGGGCCTCGGTGGGACTCGCCGCCGCGTGCGTGTGGCTGACCAGTTCATCGATTGACTGGTCGTCCGCGGGCGTTTTCTCCAGAGGCTCTTCGGGGGGAGGTGCGATGGCAGGACGATCGCTCCGCCCGGGCTGTTGCGGGGTCGCGTCTGCTGTCGGCTCCGGTGCAGGCACGGGTTGACGCGCCGGCACGTGCGGGACGGCAGGAACTGCGGCGTCGGTGCCCGCCGCTGCGACAGGTTTCGCGGCCGATTGCGCCGCTGGTTCAGGAATGGCGTGGGGCAGCGCGGCCGATTGCCCCGCGGTGACGCTTTGCTTTCCTGCCGTCGTGGCCAGATGCACCTTCACGCGGTCCAGCAGTTCGAAGGCATCGCGCTTGCGCGTGGCCGTGGAACCGGCAAGCGCTTCCTCGAGCACGACCTCGGCTTTGTCGTACTCCTGATGGCGCACATGCAGGCGTGCGAGTTTGACCGCTTCGTCCAGACGGCGATTTGCTTCGGCCGGAGAGATTTCCGGCCCGGAATTCCCGCATCCGCAAATCGCCAGCAACATCGCCGCAGAACATGCCCACTGGATCAGCGTCATGGCCCGTCGCCTCCCCCTGGCAGAATTGCGCGGCCGCAGTTCGCACGACCGGAACAGCCATGCCTCGCAGTGTACTGGCGACTAGCGGACCAATCAAACGCTTCGCCAGAATTGAAAGCTGTCGCCGAGCGACGAGCCGCTTTGAGCGTCGCGCATGCGCGGGGGCGCGAAATGCCACCGCTGATCCTGGCCAGCGTCGTCGTGCGGCGCTTGGGTGCGTTGGCTTCAGCCGGCGTCGCTCAGCAGTTCTCGGCGACGGCGGCGGCGGCGGACGCGGTGGTCGAGATGTGCGTCGCCGGTCTCGGCTTCGGGAACGATCGAACCGGCCAGCAGGCGGTAGAAGAACAGCAGCACGAAAGCCCCCGCCGTGCCCGTCACAAATCCGAGCGGGCTGATGGGCGTGACGCGCTGTCCGTCCCAGAAGAAGGCCAGGATGCCGCAGCCGATGACGCTGCCGCCAATCCCCATCAACAGCGTGGCGACGGTGCCACCGGGATCGCGTCCGGGCATGATGGCCTTGGCTGCCAGCCCCACCAGCGTGCCGAAGCCCACCCACACCAGCACTTCATGCACGCTCTGCTCGATGACCGTCATCAGTTCGGGATCGACCGCCACAGGTGCGCTCCTTCGCTGTTCGCCGGCAGAACCGTTATCACCGGTATCGTCGCTCCAGTCGGGAAACTTGAACGGCGGGCGGTGCAGAGGCCCTGCACCTGTTGGCCGCGGTACGCCTCAAAGCCTGTTCGGGGGGCCTGAGGCATGGTCAAAGCCGCCCTTCGCTCTCCACCGGGACCCGCAATTCGCGATTTGCCCTGGCTCCCGCGTGACGTAGCTTTCAGTGCCGCTCGCGCGCGCCGCGGCGGGCTGCCAACAGTCCGCGCCTTGCTCGCCCCTCGGCAGGCCTATGGATTGCCCGGAAGGAAACCGTCACGATGTCGCAGACTGCCGAAAAGCTCTCGCCGGCGGAGTTCCTGGCTGAGCTCAAGGCCCGCGGTGCCCGGACGGCCGCGGCCGAGCCGGAGCCGGAGCCGGAGCCGGTGGCCAACGAGCCGGAAGTGCTCCCGGAACTGGATTTCAGCGATCTGCTCGGGGCTGGCGGCGAGACAGCGCTGGATACAGATGCCGCGGCGACCGACGGTGAGGACATGCCCGAGGTCGTGCGCTCCAGCGCCCATCTCAGCGAGCTGTTCGACCGCGTGAACTCGCTCCTGGGTCCGCAGGTCGATCCGGACGAGCCGTTCCGGCCGCTGGCCCCGGAAACGCTCGACGACAGCGGCCTCACGTTCGAAGAGATCGAGCGGCTGATCCTCAAGTACCTGTTGTCGAAAGGCTCGGCCACCGGGCGGCGGATCTGCGGGCAGATCTGCCTGCCGTTTCACATTGTCGATCCCATCCTCAAGCAGCTCAAGAGCGACCAGCTCGTGCTCTTCAAGGCCACGGCGGAGATGGGCGACTACGAGTTTGCCATCACCGACGCCGGCCGCGAACGCGGCCGCCGTTACGCGACCGAGTGCACCTATTACGGCTCGGCCCCGGTCCCACTCAAAGACTATTTGAAGGCCATGGAGGCCCAGAGCATCGCCAAGCAGGAAGCGACCGAGGAAGAGCTGCGCGACGCCTTCGGCGACCTCATCATCAGCGAGGAAATGCTCGAACGGCTGGGGCCCGCCATCAACAGCGGCCGCGGCATGTTCCTCTACGGCGAGCCGGGCAACGGCAAAACCAGCATCGCCGAACGCATCACCCGCTGCTTCGGCACGACGATCTGGATCCCTCGCGCGCTGGGCATCGACGGCGAAATCATCCGCATCTTCGACCCCGGCGTGCACGAAATCGTCCAGCACCAGGCCGGGGACGGGATCTTCGACTTGTCCGGCATCGACACACGCTGGGTCAACGTCGTGCGACCCACCGTCATCGCGGGCGGCGAGCTCACGATGGAAGAGCTCGAAGTCACCCAGAACCCGCAAACCAAAATCTGCGAAGGGCCGCTGCAGCTCAAAAGCAACTGCGGCACGCTGGTCATCGACGATTTCGGCCGGCAGACAATGCCCGTCGACATGCTCTTGAACCGCTGGATCGTGCCGCTGGAAAAGCGCTACGACTTTCTCAACCTGCCCAGCG
>JAHWKJ010000015.1 GCA_019347905.1 Planctomycetota bacterium | reverse complement strand
GGCGTCGGTTTCCACAACGAGCTCCAGCGCGACGGGGTCGTACTCGACCACGCGCCATGTCGCCTGCGCCTCGCCTTCGTTCTGCGCGAGGTCCCGCAGGCTCGACTCCAGCCACAACAACGGCGCACCCGGCTCGATGTCTTCGACGTCTTCCTCAAAAGCCACCTGCAGCGTCAGCCGCTGGTCGTTCTTTTCGCCCGGGGCGACCACTGCGCCGGCGTGTCCACCGTACTCGACCGGCAGCCGCAGCCACGCGACGAGGTCTTGCGGCGTACCGAAGTAGCGGTCGAGGGCCGCGGCGATCCGTTCCCGGGCTGACTGTTCGAGCTCCAGCGTGCGCTCGCTCAACACGAACTCCGCATCACCCGACGCGCAGCCGGCCGCCGCCAGCGCGAAGACGAGACAAGCCATCATCCTCGAAAGGCGAGGGGCCATGGCGCCTGCGATCCTCATGGAACGATGCTCGTTATGCAGCACACGCATCATCGGATATCGAATCCAAAGCGCCGCGAAGAGGCAAGCAGGGCATGCATCGATTCGAGTTGGCGGCAGTTTGTTTGTTTTGCGACACTTGCGACTCTTTGCGGCAAACTCAGCGGCCCGACGCGGCGAGGTAGACGGTCTTCGGCCGCGGACCGTCGAACTGGGCGAACTTCTCGGCGGCGAACGACACCGTCACGTCCTGGTCGCCGTCGACCTTCACGGTAAAGCTGCGGTTGAGATAGCCCGCCCGCTCGTGCCAGACCTTGAACTTGTAGGTCCCGCCCGGCAGTTCCGGGATTTCGAAGCGGCCTTCGTCATCGGTAACGGCCCCGAAGGGATGGTCGAGCACCAGGTGGTAACCCAGCATCCAGGAGTGGAAGTCGCACTTCACCTCGACCGGCAGGCTCTCGGACTTGGAATATGTCATCGGAACCCCAGTCGTATTGCCCACGCCAATGGCCTGATTGAAAACGTTGTTTCGAACCGGCAACGTGTGAGTGTTGTGCAGCAGCGGATCCCGGTTCGTCACATTAACTGTCTGCCCGGCGCGGACGAACAGCGCGTGCGGCTGGAACTGGCAACTCTTGTTCGTGAACTCGACCGGCGGCGGCGGTTCGCTCGAGACCTTCACCCCTCGCGGCGCCCTGTCGAGGTACACGAACACGTTCGCCACGCCCTTGTTCTCGGGATTGACCACCAGGCGGTCGTTGTCCGTAGCCCCCGGCGTGCAGATCGAGCGTTCTTCCGGCTTAATGACCGCCGGATCGACCAGCGGCGGCAGGTTGGGAACGGCGCCCTCAAACGTCACGATGCCGACGATCTTTCCGGGCTGCAGATCTCCCCCCGCGGGCTGAGTCGGCGTCGTGCCGCCGTTCGCGGGGGCTCCATCTCCGGTCGCTTCGGCGATCTGAATCTCACTGGGCAGGAAGCTGACTTCAGGCTCCTGCGAGGCGCCGCCGCCGCAACCGGCGAGGAATAGGGCAAACGAGCAAACGTATCGCATCGATCTATTCTCCTTCGCGGGGCGGCGAATTCGGCTCCGCGGGCGCCTCCGCTGGATTAGATGGGGTGGAATTCGCGGGCGGTTCCTGTTGGACCCCGCCGCCGCCGTTGGCGGCTTCCGCGAGCGTCTCGTGCATCAGGCCCCGATAGTTCAAAAGCGCATCGCGCACGCCCTGCACCTGGTACAACCCGCGGCCGTCGAAGTGCTCGGGCAACTGTTGCTGGTCGCGCGGGAAGTTGATCGGCATCGACGTGTAGGGGATCATCCGCGGAGGATTGTACAGCCACATCAACAGCCACTCCGGCCGCAGCCGCTCCGGCACGCCCGTCAGATCGGGACCGCGCACGGCGTTGGGATCGTTCGTCGCAAACTCGCGCGTGCCCACCGAATGGCACTTGATGCAGATGTTCGCGTTCAGCACCTGCCAGCCTTCGTTGAGCCAGTCGTCGCGCACCTCCTCGTGCGGCTCCAGTTCCGCCAGCAGGTTGCCGCGGTGCTCCAGGTACGGCGCTTCGCGCTGCGGAATCTGCTGATAGGGATAGTCGACGCCGTCGACGGCGGCGAAGTAATTCGCCAGCGCCTGGGCTTCGCCGTCGTCGAGATTGAACTGCGGCATCCGCAGCACGGTCTCGTAGCGGATGCGATAGGGGTTCTTCAGGAAGTTGTACAGCCAGGGCGTCTGTACCTTGGTGCCTTCGCGGTACAGCGGGGGCGGCGCCATCTGCCACGCCTTGCCGCGGTCGCCGCCGGCCTTGCTCCCCCGCTGGGCGGCCAGCCGGTCGACCAGCCAGTGGGCGAAGTCGCCCCCGCGGCCGCCCGTCTGCTCAACGATACGTAAGGGAGGCACGGGCTGGTTGCCGGGCAGAATCAGCCGCCCGCCGACTTCGAGCGTCTCCCATTGGTGATAGGCGTAGGTCTGCTCAAAGATCAACAGATCGGGGTTCTCACCCTGGATCACCAGCCCGTGGAAATCGACGACGGGCTGCCCGATCACCTCCCGCATCAGGTCCTCGTACCGCGCGAACTGGTCGGACAGATCCCGCCGGACCGGCGCCGCGTCCGGGTTCTCTTCCTCGGGGAACAACAGTTCCTCGTCGAGATCGAACTCCATCAGCCGCTGTGCCAGCCGCCGCAGCCGCGGGATGCTGACGCCCATCTCGCGCAGCCGGTCGCGCTGCTCGAACAGCACGTCCGCCCGCCGCGTCGTCTGTTCGTCGGCGGCAACCGGATCCTGCATCGCCTCCTCGGTCGAGACCAGCAGCGACAGCCACTGGGCGAAATCGCGCTCGCTGAGGAACCGCTCGCCCGTCGGCACGCTCCGCGGCGGCTTCAGGTGCAAGAGCAACGGCAGCGCCGACGGGTAACTCGACGACGGCAGCTTTCCGGCGATCAGCACTTCCGGACGCTCGGCGAACCACTCCGCCAGCGCCACGCCATTCCGTTGGCGGTCGGCGAGCGTCGCCAGTTCCAGCAGCCACTTCCGCACGCCGTTGGCGTTCAGCAACGGATCGATCGCTTTGCGCAGGTCGGCCACCTGCTGCTCCAGGGGCTGGCGTAGCCGCGCGAGTTCTTCGGGATCGGGATCCGCGATTTCGGCCAGGTCGAGCGACGCTTCGTTCCACAGGCCGATGTTCTCCGTCAGCGACTGGAACTCTTCGTCCGAAAGGTAGGCGAATCGCGATCGCAATGCGTCCGCCTCGCCGGCGGCGACGGCCGCCGCCGCGTCTTTCAGATCGACGTCGTCCAGAATCGTGGCGACGTTTTCCAGGACGACCCGCACCGCGGCCGCCTCGGCGTCGCCTTGGCGCTGCAGAACTTCGCTGGGCGTTTCGAGGATCTTGCGAACCTCGCCCGGCAGTTCTGCGACGGACGCCAGATTCCGCCGCGCCGCGGGATCGGACGCGATCTTCAGAATCGGCTTCGAGCGCAGGGCGAACCACTCGACCAGATCCTCACGGGTGAGGCCTACAAGGTCGTCCAGCCCGCGCGGCAGACCCGGCGTCTCGGGAGTGATGCCGTACCGCGTCCGCGGCAACTCGAACGCGTGGCAGCCCACGCAATTGAACTTCTCCAGCAGCCGCTCGCCTTCGAGCCGGGCGGCGGCCGGTCCCTGGGGACGATACAGGTACTGCGCCGGCGGCGGCTCGGCCACCAGTCCCAGGATAAACGTCGAGATGGCCTCGATGGCCGCCTCGTTCTCTTCCTGCGTGAGGGCAAACGTGAACCGCGGCATTCGCAGCCGCTCCTCGTAGCCCTTCTGCTCGACCTTCTTGTAGTCGTAGCTGCGCGGGTCGCGAAGCTTTTGCCACAGGAAGCCGTTGCGGCCGTGGTGCAACAGGCTCTCCAGGTAGTACGTCACCGACAGCTCGCGCTCGGCCTCCTCGGCGGTGGTGAATTCGCCGGCTTCCAAGCCGCCCGCGTGGGCAGCCTCCAGGGCTTCGACCGCGCGTTCGCGCGTGCTGGAGCCATCCGGCTCGCCGTGGTGATGCAGGAACTCCTCGATGTGCTCCAGCGCCAGGCGTGAGGTATCTTTGCGGCCCCAGTCCTGCAGCGTGGTGCCGATGGGCCGGGCCGTCTCGAAGCCGGCGATGTCGTGGCAGCCGTAACAGCCATAGCGGGCGATGGTGCGGCGGCCCACGTAGTTCAGCTTCATCTCGCGCGTGATGAGGCCGCTGATGACGAAGCGGTCACCGGCGGCGACGGCGTCAGGAATCTGGCTGTCGAGCCGCAACTCGCCCGTCTGCGGATTGTAGGAAGCAATGTCCTGTGCCGTATTGCGATTCTTGCCGCTGGCCCAGATCAGCCGGGATCCCGCACCGGGGTCGGCGCCGTTTTCCAACGTCACTCGCAGGCGGGTCGCGTCGTCTTCGAAAGCGGCGACGACTTCGCCGGGATAGACGAGTTCGATTTCGTCGCCGCGGATATCCGCCGTTCCGGCGAGATCGAAGCGGCCCTCGTCCGCCAGAGCCTGGGCCACCTGCGCGTCCGTCTGCGATTTCCGCAGCAAGAGCCACACCAGCTCGTCGAGGGCGTCGGCGACCTCGATCGACAGCGCCAGTTCCGCCTTGCCGCGCCATACCACCAGCGGTACGCGGGCGCCGTTTTCGCTCGCGGCGATGGACGATTGAAGCTGCGCGGCATTCTCGACCGTCTGCCCGCCGAACGACAGGATGACGTCATCCACCCGCAGCGAAGCCGGCTTGCCGTCACTGGTACGGACGTGACGGGTGGCGGGGCTGCCGGTGACGACCTCCACGATCCGCGCGCCGCGCGGCGCGTCGCCTTCCAGTGGCAGATCCAGCCGCTCGGCCTCGGCGGCGGTGAACTCCCCGTCGAACTCCGCACCGATGTAGACGCTCAGCGGCGCGGGCGAAAAGTCGCGTGCCGGCTTCGACAATAAATAGGCCGCAATGTCGGCGGCGTCCCGCGGGTCGAGGTACAAATTGGGCATCTTCGTCCGCGGATGGTACAGCGTCGGCTGCTGAATCCAGCGGTACAGCCACAGGAAGCCGTTGGGCTCCTCGCCGTCGGCCGCCGCGAGGTCCGCGAGCGTGCCCGATTCCCCGTGCTTTAACTTCTCGTGCACGCGGCTGAGATCGGGACCGAAATCCGCCTTGATGTCGGGGAAGTCCTCGTGACTGTGGCAGGCGAGGCAGCCCCGCTGCGCGAACACGGCCTTGCCGTTCGACGGATCCGGCTGATAGTCCGCAATCGCCTCCGGTTGTAAGCGCGGAGGAAGGTCCGGCTGCGGCGTGCTCTTGGAAAACAGGTACTGCGCGATGCCGGCCAGCTCCACCGGCTGATAGCGGGCCGCGACCGGGTCTGAATGCTTCACCAAATCCAGGTGCGCCTCTTTGCCGAGCGCGGCCACGACCTCCGGATCTTCCCAGTCGATCTGGTTGGAGAGCTTGAAGAACTGCGGCATCCGCGTCGTGGGGCGAAACCGCTTCGGCTCTTCAGTCCAGTATTGCACGAACTCCGCCGTCGTCTTCGACGCGATGTGCTCCAGCGACGGGCCGACTTTCCGCATCTTTCCGGGGAACTGTGAAGGATCGGCGGCGGCTTCGACTCGCTCCGCTTCCGTCTGCGGTTCCAGCCGCAGGTCCGGACCAATGGCGCGGCCGGCGTCGTAGCCGTGAATCTCGTGGCAGCCGAAGCAGCCGTACTCCTGGATCAGTTGGAATCCCTGGTACAGCTTCGGCGCGCTGGTGCCGTAGGTGGGGTTGACGCCCAGCTCGACCACCTGGTGATGGCACTTGAGGCAGCCGGACTCCTCGAACCGGTCCGGCAGCATCGGGTACTCCCAGAAGTGGTTGTGGAAATACCCGTACTTGTGGTGCCAGATCTCTTCCTCGTAAGGGCTGTTCGGTCCGTGGGCGGCGTGCGTGAAGCTGGTCGCGGAGCCTTGTCCCTGATGACAGATCGTGCAGCCGAATTTCTCGACCGGATGCGGGCTGTTGGCGGTGAGGTACAGCTCCGGCCGCGGATGCGTGGCATACGGGTGCGGGAAGGTGTTGTTCTCCACCCAGTCGCGCACGTCGTCGCTTTCCGGGATGCCGTGCGGATACGCGGGGACGTTGCCCGTCTCGATCTGGTCGATAAGCTGATGGCACGTGCGGCAGCGGTCGTAACGGGCCGTCTTCGCCATGCCCAGCGTCTGCTTGAGGTCCGGCAGCCAGATGTTGTCGATCTTGTGCGGACTGTTGAAGCCGTCGATGATCGGCCACTGCATGATTTCGCGCTTGGCCGCCGACAGCCCCTCGGGGTCGAGCTTCTCCCGGGCCGCTTTCAAACGCTCGGCCTCGGCCACTTCGCGGGCCAAGGCCTCATCCAGGGCGCGGTGGACTTCGGTCGCCTCATCGAGTTCGCGGCGGGCGGCGTTCAGCTCCGTCTCGCGCTGCTGGTGCTCCAGCTCCAGCCGCTCGACCCGCGCCTGCCAGTCTGCAAAGATGCGGCTGAGCTCTTCCTGCCGCCCGGCCGGAGCGCCGCGGTCGACCGACAGATCGTAATCGGCCCGGGCCTTGTCGCGTTCGGCCCGGTTGGCCCGCACCTCGCGCGCCAGCAGATCTTCCTTGAGCGACAGATCCTCGATCACCTCCGGCAGCTCGCCCACGGTCGTTTCGACTTCCTGCCCGTCGACGGTAATCGTTACAGGGCGGTCTGCGTTCTGCGCGAAGTACCGCTCTTCGGCCCAGGCCGTCAGCCGGCGAACCTTGGAGACGTAGTCGCCTTCTTCGTAGGAGGCGAACTGGTTCCGCACTTCTTCGGCGACGTCGGGTTCGCCCAGGTCTTCGACCTGCTGGAAGATGCGCGAGATCCGCTCGCGGTCGTCCTTCGCCTCCTCGGCCGCGATGGCCGCCGAGAGCTTGAGCGCGCGGATCCGATCGGTGCGGTCGGCGTGGTCGCGCCACTCGTCGCGGTGGTCCGCGGCCATCATCCACAGCGTGACCGCCAAAAGGCCGATGCACGAGACCGCAAAGACCACGTGCACCCGCTTCAAATTGCGCCAGATTTTATCGTCGGCCGGCATTTGCGCATCAAATGTTAAAGAACCATTCGGGAATCGCCACGATGTACTTCAAATTGAACGCCCAGCGGAGCACCATCTTGATGGGAAGCGCCGCCATCAGGAGCGCCAGGTTCACGAACACCATGTACCGGATGAAGCCCATGCGGTGGAAGAAGCGGCGGAACACCGTCCCCGCCAACAGCGGCGGCAAAATGATCAGATACGCCAGCACAGCAATAATCCCCGGAAGCTCGCGCACGAGGATCGATTGCGGCTGCTGCGTCTGCATCAGTGTCAGCCAGAACCACTCCGAGAGGTTCACATTGTTAAGCACCTCCAGCTTGTGCACGTCCCAGTATTCGTAGATGCCGAAGATGTTCCAGTTCGGCCCCCGCAGGAACGTGCCCAGGATGATCATCGCCACCCACAAGGGCAGAAAGCCGAACATAAACACCGAGACGGCGAAGGCCCTCTCTTTGAACGTGTAGTAGCCGTTGCCCTTCTTGTTGAAGTCGATGTACGGGATCGCCATCAACCCCACCAGGATCAGACTTGGGAAGACGACGCCGGCCAGCCATGGGTCGTAATAGACCAGCATCTCCTGCAGGCCCAGGAAGTACCACGGGGCCTTGGAGGGGTTGGGCGTCTTGACGGCCGAGGCCGGCTCTTCCAGCGGCGCCTGCAGCACGATGCCCCACGCCACCAGCACCACCGACAGCACGACCATGCAGATCAACTCGGTATACACGAGATCGGGCCAGACCAGCACCTTCTCGTTATCTTCCTGCTCGAACAGCGGCCGGCCCTCGGCGATGCGGCGGTCGTTCTCCACGGCCCGCCGGAAATACAGCCAGGTGAAAAAGCCCAGAATGAACAACATGGCCACGATCGGCACGTTGTCGGGCTTGCCCACGATTTGACGGAAGTCGAAGTCGGTCATCGACAGGGCCATGAATACCAGCGCCACGTTGAGCAGCACCCAGGCGACCGTCGGCCGCACCAACCATTCGCGCAGCAGAATCACCGCCGCAAAACCCACGACGGACAGCGTGAAATAGGCGACCGGATCGGCGATGACCGCGTCGATCCACACCTTCAACCACTCCGGCATGCGGATCAGGAAGTTCTCAGCGGCGTAGCTGCCCGTCACCTGAAAATGCGCGATCGCCACCATGAGCAGCAGGGCCGAGTACAGCGCCCAGAAGCCGGCCGTCGGCACTTCCTGCCCGTCCTCCAGCAGCCCGAACAGCCGCACGCGCGTATGCGTCCCGCGGCGGTAAGCGACCACCGTCCACCAGGCGTTCATGACGAACAGGATGACGTACAGCCACCCCAGGCCGTGAACGACTGCTTCCGTGAGATCGGGATGAGCGTCGAACATGACGAGCTTTCAGCTTTCAGCGATCAGCTTTCAGCCGCCCAGCCTCTTCTGGCTGAAAGCTGAAAGCTGATCGCTGACGGCTCACAGTGGTTGACTAATCCCGCCGTCCTTGCGCACGCGCCAGAAGTGGATGGCGATCAGGCCCGCGACCACCAGCGGGATCGCCACACAGTGCAGGATGTAAAACCGGTTCAAAGTCGCTTCGCCCACGAACCGCCCGCCTAACAGAATAAAGCGGGCGTCGCTGGCGCTGGTGATGAGGTCGTAGCCTCCGATGTTCAATAACTGCGCGCCCGGACCTTCCGAGCCCAGAAACGGAGTCGCCCGCGCCATGTTCGAACCCACCGTGATGGCCCAGATCGCCAACTGGTCCCACGGCAGCAGGTAACCCGTGAACGATAGCAGCAGCGTCAAGACCAACAGCAGCACGCCCACGACCCAGTTGAACTCGCGCGGCGGCTTATAGCTGCCCGTGAGAAACACGCGGTACATGTGCAGCCACACGGTAATCACCATTGCGTGGGCGCCCCAGCGGTGAATTTCCCGCATGATGCCCAGCGTCTGCACGTCGCGCAGGGCCAGGATGTCGTTGAACGCCCATTCCAGCGTCGGCCGGTAATAGAACATCAACAACACGCCGGTGATCGTCTCGACCAGAAACAGAAAGAACGTAATCCCGCCCATGCACCACGTGTAAGACAGGGCGATGCCCTGTTGCTTCACGTTGACCGGATGCAGGTGCAGAAAGAAATTGGTGAGCATCACGACCACGCGGTTGCGGCGGTCGTAAGGCGCGGGATGGCGGAAGATGCTCTTCCAGATCTGCGAGTTACGGATGTAATCGCCGACGGACACCGAGGAGGCTCCTGGGGCTATGTTCGCACTGCTTCGGATGCGGGCGAGCAGTTGGTCCGCTTGCGATGAGTCCGAATGACCAATGACCAATGACCAATGACCAATGATTGCATGGAAATGGTTTCCTTTAATTGGAGGCGATGCCGCGGCCGGTGCCGTCCCAACGATCGCAAAACCTCAGACGCTGCCAGGCGAGGCATTGGTCATCGGTCATCGGTCATTGGTCATTTCCCTCAATCTGTCATCCGCCCCGCGTCAAGGACGTCACACCACGGGCACATAGGAAGACGGATTCTCCCACTGGCCCATTTCCTGCTGGAACTTCTGGCTCTTGTCGACTTCGAGCGTGCCGTCCGGGGCGAGCGCGATCGCCGCCCGCTCCAACGGCCGCGGGGCCGGACCCTCGAAGTTGATGCCTGTGATGTAAAAGCCCGAGCCGTGGCAGGGGCACTTGAATTTCTGCTCGCCATCCAGCCAGTTCGGCGTGCAGCCCAGGTGCGTGCACACGGAGATCAGTGCGAAGATCTGCCGCTGGCCTTCGTAGACGGTGTTCACCACCCACACGCCAAACTCCGGCGTCCACTTGGTGGAAACCATGTCCGGCGGATAATCGCTGGGTATGCCGATTTTGAAACGGCTGGGAGGCTCCACCAGGATATTGGGAATCAGAAATCGCAGCGTGGCGAGCAGGAACGCCGCGGTGGCCGTTGCAAAAGCAACCCAAGCCATCACGAACGGCGACGTGATCGTCTCGATCAGGGCCTGGCGGCGGGTCAGAGGTGCCGCGGTCTTTTCAGGCCTGGCTTTTTTCGCTGCGGCCGGAGACACCGGCTTGCGGAAAGCGGCCGCCTCGCGCGGGGGCTCAGCCGGCTGGAGCGGCCGTCCTTCGCGGGCCGCCCTGAGCATCTCCTGCACGCTGGGCCGCTCGCCCGCCGGCTTCGCCGCAGCCGCTTTCGCGCCGGCGGCCGGTTTCGCCGCCGGTTTCGCAGCGGCGGCGGGCTTTGCCGCGGGCGCTCCGCCACCCGCGGCCTGGGCGCGGGCCGCCGCAAGGATATCCTTCGTTGAACCCCCCGCCGCTGCCGGCTTCTTTGGAACTGCAGGCTTCTCGGCCGGCCCGCCGCCAGCGGCTGCTCCGGCCGCCGACTCCTGCTGCGGCGCCGGTTCGCCCTTCTTCGCCGCAGCCTCGGCACGCAGTTGTGCGAGGATGTCTTTGGTGGATTTCTTACCCATGGCCGGCAGCACTCGCTCCGGAAGCAGCCATCGATCCGCCCGACGGCCGCGCGCGCAGCCGCTACCGCCGGGAATGGTTCGCCCGGAATTCTGCCAAGCTGCGGAGACGGTGACAACCTTCAGGGGACACGACACGCGTGGTTTCTCAGAAGCAAGAAGTCTCGCCGAGTGCTTTCCCGGTGCTGAGAAGCGTCTGGATTCAGTCGGCAGCAGGCGGTCGGCGGAACGCAGTCCGTCACGCGCGATCCAGCGACATGATGGCTGATCCGCTGAAAGCTGATCGCTGACCGCTGAAAGCTCCCACCCACTTGCGAACCGTTCCGCCGGCATTGGACAATGCAGTCATCCCCATGCCATCTTCAGAATTCGCCGCGCTCATCGAAGAGTTCGACCGCCTGATCCGCCGCGATCCGGCCCGCCGCGGGTTGATCGGCGGCGACGGCCGCTTCGGACCGCTCGGCGTGGGGCAGCTCGCGCTCGCCGCGGAACATCTGGCACAACACGCCCGGCATGCGGCGCTGGTGACTGGCTTCTTCGTGCCTCATGCGACTCCGCCGGCGGCCGAAACCGATGGTCCGCCAGGGACGCTGCTGCTCGCGCAGGCCTTGGAAGCTTTGGGCGTGCGCACGTGCGTCGTCACCGATTCCCACTGCGCCGGCGCCGTCGCGGCCGCGGCCGAGGCCTTCGATTACGATCGCTCGCGGCTGATCGTTCCGCCCCGCGACGGTCACTGGATCGAGGGCTTTTTCCTGGATGGTCCCGGACGCGATCTCACGCACCTGATTGCGCTGGAGCGCGTCGGGCCGAGCCACACGCGGGCCTCGCTCATCGCTCAAATCCGCGAGCTGGGGGCACCGGTGGAATTGTTCGAGGCGCGCGTGCCGGTTCAGACCCACGGCCGCTGCCACAACATGCGCGGGCAGGCGATCGATGAGCACACGGCAGACCTGCATCGCCTGTTCGACGAGGTCCGCACGTTCCGCCCCGAGGCGAAGACGATCGGCCTGGGCGACGGCGGCAACGAGATCGGCATGGGCTCGATTCCCTGGGAGGAACTCGTCGCCCGGCTGGAAGGCGAGCATGCCGTCTGCATCCCCTGCCGTGTCGCCACAGACTGGAACATTCTCGCCGGCACAAGCAACTGGGGCGGCTATGCGCTGGCGGCCGCGGTGCTGGCGCTCGCCGGGCGGGAAGACGTGCTGCGTCCGTGGGACCGCGAGCATCAGCGGCAGGCGATCGAACACATGGTCGCGCACGGCCCGGCGGTCGATGGCTGCACCGGCCGCCAGGAAGCGACCGTCGACGGCCTGCCCTTCCTCACCTACATCCAACCCTGGGAGGGCATCCGCCGTCTGCTCGGCTTCCCCGGCTGAGAGCCAGGAGCTGAAAGCTGATCGCTGACCGCTGAAAGCTAAGAGACTCTCACAGTCGAATTCGCCTCGACCGCGCATTACAATCGCGATTGAACGTCCAAACGGTTTCCTCATCGCACACTGGCGATCTGCTGCTACGGGAGATGAACGATGACACGGCTTTCCATGCTGGTCCCGCTCGCGTTGTTCGGCATGCTGGGAGTGGCCGCCGGCCCTCTCGCGGCCCAGTCTGAAGAAGGCAAGTCCGAGGCGGAGAAGAAGCCCGCGGAACGCACGCCCGAGGAAAAGGCCGCCGTCGAGGCCATCCGCGCCGCCGGCGGGCACGTGATGGACATCGCCCAGAACGATCCGCGGCTGGAAGTGGCCTTTCATCTGGCGGACGGCAAAATCGGCGACGAGCAGCTCCAGCCACTGAAGAACACGCAGACGGTCATCTGGCTGAACCTGCGCGGCACCGAAGTGACAGACGCCGGCCTGGCCCACATCGCGGGCCTGAAGTCGCTCGAAAAGCTGCACCTGGAGAAGACGAAGATCACAGACAAGGGGCTGGAGCACCTCAAGGGTTTCGAGAACCTGCAGTACCTCAACCTGTACGGCACCGAGGTGACGGACGCCGGACTCGACCAGCTTGCGGGCCTCAAGAATCTGAAGAAGCTGTACGTGTTCGAGTCGAAGGTGACGGAGCCGGGCATCGAGAAGATCAAGCAGGCGCTGCCGGAAGTCCGCGTCGTTCCCGACCCGGCCGCCGAACGCCGCCTGGCCGAGATCCAGAAGCAGCGGGACGCGGAGGCACAAGTTGCCGAAGCCAAGGCCAAAGCCGAAGCCGAAGCCAAGGCCAAGGCGGAAGCGGAGGCGAAAGCCAAGGCTGAGGCGGAGGCCAAAGCGAAGGCCGAAGCCGAAGCGAAGGCCAAGGAAGAAGCCGCAAAGAAGGCCGAGGCGGACAAGAAAGCTGAGGCCGAGAAGAAGCCCGAAGCTGAGCCGAAGAAGGAGTGAGCCGCGAGAAGTCGCAGAAGGCGCAAAGGAATTCCGGGGTTGGGAGATCAGCCGCAGGGCGCTAGCCCCGGTTCCGGCGCGCTTAAACGGACGCTGGCGTGCCGGCAGATAACACTCAGCGCTGACACAGCGGCCTTTTTGCCACTTCTGTGCCTCTTTGCGGCAACCGGATTTCGGCTTGGTGCGGGGCTGGTGTGGCTCTTGCGGAAAGCTCTGTCGATGCCTGCCGAGTGGCCGTTCCTTGAGCCGGATGTTGAGCGAATTGTCGCGGCGGAACCGCGGCCGCTCGAACGGCTGGCGGCGGGCGCTGTGGCGGCCATCGTCGTGCGGCAGGCGCTGTCGCGCGAGGACGCGGCCGGGCTGGTCGACCTGCTCGTCGACCAACGCCTGATGTTCAGGAGCGGCGACGAGCGCATCGGCCAGGCGGCGCTCTCCGCCACCGTCTACGACAAGTACCTCGGCACCGGCCTCAATCCCGACGGCACCACACGCCGCCGGATCGACATCGGCGCCAGCCTCGGCAATTTCGGCGACGATCCCGACACCTTCTTCCGTCTCGCGAACGAGGCCAACGACCTGTTCGACCGGCTGTTCGCCCGCCGGCCCAGCCCGATCCGGCTGCTCTACGAGACGCTCGCACGCCTGTCGGCTGGCCGGCGGGTGGTGACCGCTTACGAACCCGACGGCCGACGCTATTCCCCGGCCATCTTCCGCGTGCATTACGGCGGGTTCACCTACGGGCCGCACTTCGACAGCGTCCGGAACCGCGAGCGGCGGTCGAACTATGCCGTCCACCGCTTTCCGCACCAGTTCGCGGGCGTGTTGTGCCTGCAGAACGCGGCGCGCAACGCCGCGAGCGCCCAGTGCGTGCTGCACCGCGCGTTCTGGAGCGAGGAGGTCGACGCCCCGCTGAAGGCCGGCCGCTTCCACGAGTTCGCCCGCGAGCGCAGCATTCAAAATGTGCGCGTCGATCTGGAGCCGGGCGATCTGTACTTCTTCAACACCGGCCTGATCCACGAGGTGCCGGGCGTCGACGGCGAGCAGCCCCGCGTGGTGTTGGCGACGTTCCTCGGCTTTGGCCCCGACGATCCCGAGATCATGGTCTGGTCGTGAGGCCACAGGTGGCGAACGTGCTGGCAGAGATCGTCGCCCACAAGCGCCGCGAAATCGCGGCCCTGCGCGAGCGATCCACGCTGGCGGATCTGGAGCGTGCCGCGGCTGCGGCCGGTCCGTCGCGCGGGTTTGTACAAGCGCTGCGATCGGCTCGGAATGCCGGACGCATCGGTCTGATCGCCGAAGTGAAGAAGGCCTCGCCGTCGGCCGGACTCATCCGCGAAGACTTCGACCCGGTGCGCATCGCCGAGACTTACGAGCAGCACGGGGCCGCCTGCATCAGCGTGCTGACGGACGAGCGCTACTTCCAGGGGCACCTCGACCACCTGCGCTTCGTGCGGCAGGCCGTGGACGTGCCGCTGTTGCGGAAGGATTTCATCCTCGACCCCGTGCAGATCCTCGAAGCCCGCGCCGCCGGGGCCGACTGCATACTGCTCATTGCCGAATGCCTCTCGTCGACGGAGCTTCGCGAGCTGCACGCCTTTGCCGCGGATGCGGGCCTGGAGACGCTGATCGAAATCTACGAGCCGGAGAACCTCGACCGCGTGCTGGAACTGGCGCCGCCGCTCGTCGGCATCAACAACCGCAATCTGCGGACGTTCGTCACCGATCTGGACCACACCCTGCAGCTTGTGAAGCGCGTGCCGGCGGAGACGCTCCTCGTCAGCGAAAGCGGCATCCGCACCCGCAACGACGTGGAGCGCTTGCACGAGGCTGGCGTAGCCGCCATCCTCGTGGGCGAAACGCTGATGCGCAGCGACGACATCGGCGCGAAAGTCGAGGAGTTGGTGGGGCCTCTGATCACTCCGGAAGGCGAACATCGAACATCGAACATCCAACATTGAACATCGAAACGTCAGTGTCGTGGGTTCAGCGTTCGATGTTCAATGTTCAGTGTTCAATGTTCGCATCTGAGGGCGGCCCCCACTCACTCGCCTCAACCCTCAACCCTCAACCCTCAACCCTCCCCGCGAACGGAGTCCCAAACATGCCCGCCGCCCGGCAGACGGTCGAACACGTGCTGGTCGTCCCCACGGAACTGTTCCGCGAGATCGGCTGGTTCCAGGGCTTCCATGCGGATGCCGCACCGTATCTCGAGACGCTGTTCGATCCCGCCTACACCAGCTATCGGCCGCGCGACGAAGTCGAGGAAGACCCAGGCTTCAAGCAGCTCATTCCGTATTGCGTTTTCCGCTGCGCCGGGCGGGTATTCCATTACACCCGCGGCACGAAGCAGGGCGAGAGCCGCCTCCACGCCAAGCGGTCGATCGGCGTCGGCGGGCACATCTCCCGCGAAGACGCCGCGGATGGCGGGTCGCCATATCTCGAAGGCCTCCAGCGCGAGCTGGCCGAGGAAGTGTTCATCGACACCGGCTACCGGCAGCGCTGCGTGGGCCTCATCAACGACGACGACACCCCCGTCGGCCGGGTGCACCTGGGCATCGTGCACCTGTTCGACCTGAACGAGCCGCAAGTTCGGCCCCGCGAAGCGTCGATGATAGAGACAGGATTTGCCGATCCTGCCGATTTAATCGCTGCGCGCGAAGGGTTCGAGAGCTGGTCGCAGATCTGCCTCGAGCATCTGTTCGGCGGCCGGTAGGCGGTAAGCAGTAAGCAGTAAGCAGTAAGCAGTAGGCAGTAGGCAGTAGGCAGTAGGCAGTAGGCGGCACGGCGGCGCGTTGACTGCCTTCTGCCTTCCGCCGACTGCCTCCTGAAGACAAGGGAGTGTCGCGATGAAATTGTCGCCCCGCGGATGGTTTGTGGTGGCTGCGTTCGCGGTCGTGGCTGGTGCCGTGGCCCTGTTGGGAGCGCCCCTGCTGAACGCGGCGGGCGAACCGCAACCCGGTGGGCGCCTCACGCATGCCTCGCTGGGTACGCTGTTGGAAACGCTCGGCCTGTCCCCGAAGCTCGACAGCCAGCGCTACGACTTCGCCTTCAAGGCCCTGTACCAAGGCGAAGAGTGGGAGCTGACCATGTCGGCCGTGCTCAGCCAGAACGAAGAAAGCATCTGGGTGATGGCGTGGCTCGACGAGCTGCCGCGAAGCTCCGCCGAGGTGCCTCGCACGGCCCTCTTGCGGCTGCTGGCCAACAACGACCGTCTGGGCAAGGGCAAGTTCTTCGCGTACATCACGTCGAACCGCCGCTTCGTGCTGGAGTGCGTGGTCCCCAACCAGAACCTCTCCGCGGCCGCCTTCCGCGAGGTGCTCAAGGATCTGGGCGCGAGCGTCGTGCAGACCTATCCCTACTGGTCGGTCGCGGGCTGGAACGGAGACGCCGCGGGCGACGGTGCGACGCCCGTCTCGCTGGAGCGGTAATCACCGACTTGCTGCTTTTGGCCCTCGACCGCTCGCCCTGCCATAAAATCGACGCCGGCGGATTCTCCCTTTGCCGCCCCTTCGCGCCTCTGCGCCTTTGCGTCGACCGCCTTTCCGAAAGCCGCACGCACCCCCACATATTGACACAATTCGGGACGGCTCGTATCCTGCCGACCCCCTCTCCTCTCTCCCCATCCAGACGCCCGCCCCTCCAGAGCGAATGGAGTCGCTGATGGCACCGGACCGTTCTGCACCCAAGCCCGGCTGCGCCCCCGCACAACTGCCTGCACACGGCGACGTCGCCATCGCGCCGGTCCCGTTCATCGATCTCACCCTCCAGCACCAGAAAATCGCCGGCGAGGTGCTCGACGCCGTCCAGCGCTTGTTCTCCGCCCAGCAGTTCATCCTGGGCGACGAAGTCGCCGAGTTCGAACGCGAGACGGCCGACTACTGCGACGCCCGCGAGGCCATCGGCTGCGCCTCCGGCACCGACGCGCTGCTCCTCTCGCTGGCGGCCCTCGACATCGGACCCGGCGATGAAGTGATCACCAGCCCGTTCACATTCTTCGCCACCGCCGGCTCGATCTGGCGGGCCGGCGCCAAGCCGGTGTTTGCCGACATCGATCCCGCCACGTTCAATCTCGACCCGCAGGCCGCCGCCGCCGCCATCTCGCGGCGCACCCGCGCCATCATGCCCGTGCACATCTTCGGCCAGTGTGCCGAAATGGAGCCGCTGTGGCGGCTGGCCGTCCGCCACGACCTCGCCACCATCGAAGACGCCTGCCAGGCCATCGGCGCCGATTACCGCGGCCGCCGCGCCGGCGTCCTCGGCACCACCGGCTGCTTCAGCTTCTTCCCCACCAAGAACCTCGGCGGCGCCGGCGACGGCGGCCTGATCACCACCGACGACCTCCACCTCGCGAAACGGCTGAAGCGGCTCCGCGTGCACGGCGACCTCGGCGGCTACCATCACGTCGAAGTCGGCCTCAACAGCCGGCTCGACGCGCTGCAGGCGGCCGTCCTGCGGGTGAAGCTCGCACGGCTCGAACACTGGACCGAAGCCCGCCGCGCCAACGCCCAGCGTTACGCGGAACTGTTCGAGCTGCACAAGCTGCTCGACATGATCGTGCCGCCGCAGGAGCTGCCAGAGCGTCGGCACGTCTTCAACCAGTATTGCGTCCGCATCCGCGAGGGCCGCCGCGACGAAGTGCTCGCCGGCCTCAGGGCGCGAGGCATCGGAGCGGCGATCTACTACCCGCAGCCCCTGCACTTGCAGGAATGCTTCGCCTCATTGGGCTACCGCGCAGGCGACTTCCCCGAAGCCGAAGCCGCCGCGCGCGAAGTGCTGGCCCTGCCGATCTTTCCGGAACTGAGCCAGTCGCAGCAGGAGCGCGTGGTCCAGGGCCTGGCCGAAGTCCTCGGCCGCCGCCCCGCCGGCCAGGCGGGCATCCCGGCCCCGAAGTTCCTGAACGCGAAGAAGCGCGTGGCGTAGGACGGCGGTCAGCGGTCAGCGGTCAGCGGTCAGCCGCTGAAACTTGGCTGATAGCTGGCCGTTGATAAATTGGGCGCCGTTCAGACGCGATGGCCCGGCACTGCACCAGTGCCGCCGCCGCCAATTCCACGAATGGCGGCAAACCTGTTGACCCCCAGTCGCCTCGGGGAGATATTGGCGTCCGCGACCGCCAACGGGGAAGCTGCCGATGCGACCGTCTCAATGGAGGGAAATTCTGTATCACGTCTGCCGGTGGTGCAGTTGG
This sequence comes from Planctomycetota bacterium, assembly GCA_019347905.1. Lineage (GTDB taxonomy): Bacteria > Planctomycetota > Planctomycetia > Planctomycetales > Planctomycetaceae > JAHWKJ01. The sequence continues at coordinate 7,486 of JAHWKJ010000015.1, read as the reverse complement.
CTGTTCATTTTTCTCACCGCGCTTTGCGGCCTCTTTGGCGTCTGGCTCGAACCAGATCCGGCCGGATGGCCGAAACTCCTGAAGTTTCATCGTCTGCTGCAAGCCAACGCAGACTGGCTCGTCACATTTCTTCCCGTCGGGGCCGGCGGCTTCGCCCTGATCGCTGCCAACCTGGGTGAGCCGTGGTACTGGAATTCGATTCAAAAGCTGCTCGATCAGTTTCAGCGAGACGTGTTTGACAAGGCGTATGGAGACGACTTCGCCGCCGACCATCGCGTGACGCTCTATCGGTTCGGAAAGCGCTGCTGGTGGCCCGGCAACCGCTGGCGCTTCTGGTGGCCCTGGGGACGGGGCAACCGTCCCTGGTCGGGATGGCTGATACCGATTCTCCGCGCCGGCGAAAGGTCGACGGGCCGTACGGTCTTTCTCGCGAAGGGCAGCGGCGCTTTCGAGGGAGTGGCCGGGGCGGCTTTTTTCTCACAGCGCGGAGTGGTCGAACTCAAGGATCTGCCTGACGTCCACGGGAACGTTGCGCCAGACGTTCGAGCCGACTACGCGCGGACCACCTTTGTTCCGGTGCAATGGCTGCAAAGCCGTCTGGAGCGGAGGCGCCCGTGCGCAAAATCGTTTCTTGCGATCCGGATCGAGGTGAACAACCGCCCGTGGGGTGTTATCATGATTGACAGCCGCGCTGAGAAAATACCTGCTCCGCAGGTCACCCTCCACAAATTCCTGTCGATGCGTTCGGCACTCGAGGTTCTTCTCGAAAGGGCTTGAATCATGGCGACATGGGTCAAAGTCGATCAGGAACGGCTCAACCAGCCGCGTCAGGAAGAGATCGCCGGCGTGACAGTCACGGTGTATTTCTCGCCGTACGATGTCCCGGAACTGGTGGGTGGCGACTACGAAGAAGCGCGGAGCCGCTTTGTCGTCCGCTTCCGTTATCCGGGTGGACCGGAGCCACGGCGCTTCGAGGACCAGGATGGGCACGTGCGGCTCGGCATTGGTCGGACGACGGGTCGTCTTCACGAGCTCGAGATCGACGTCGCTGCACTAAAGGCGAAGGCGGTGCAACTCAAAGTCAACATCGCCAATGCGGCATTCGAGGAGGCCGAAGCAGCGATCCGCCGTCTGCGGGAACGCCCCACGTCGACCACCCCGTCGCCCGCCTCCATCCCGAATTATCTTGCGGCATCGGGAGCACTCGCCCAGCAGCGCGACGAGGTGTTCGGAAATCTGGCCGGACTGGAACCGGCTGGCAGCCGATAATGCGGGATCGTTCCCCGCTGCACGGCGGCGCGACGTGTCACCAGCGTCGCCAGCCGGACGGTCCTTGGTGCGAGGGAAAGCCCTCGGCTGTGCCGCACGAGCTCGGCAGCGGATCCCGCGTATGCACCGGTGGCCGAACCACCAGTGCCACGCCGCCGCGAACAAGCCAGCGGTGACCGGCCGTTCGACGTTCAATGTTCGATGTTGAACGTCCGCCCGTCCGGCCCTGACCGACGAGCCTCGGTCCTCGACCCTTGCCTGTCTCCCAACCCTCCCCATCAGTGAAGATCAGTGGAGATCAGTGTTCGCCTCGCCTCCTGGCCCCCCCGACCCCGCCCGACGACCGTCACCCCGTCACCCCGTCACCTTGTCACCTTGTCACCTTGTCACCCCCTCAACCCTCCAAAAACTCGCGCAGCCGCCCCTCCAGGCGCCCCGCATCGCGCGTCTGGCACTCCCACACGACCAGCACCTCCCAGCCGAGCCGCCGCAGCCGCCGCAGGTTCCGCCGGTCCCGCTCGACGTTCCCCTGCCGCTTCTGCTCCCAGAACTCCGCATTCGTCCGCGGCGTCACCCGCCCGAAGCGGCAGCGGTGCATATGCCAGTAGCAGCCGTGAACCAGGATCGCCTTGCGATGCCGCGGCAGCACCAGATCCGGCGCCCCCGGCAAATCGCGCCGATGCAGCCGAAACCGGCAGCCCATCCCATGTACCAGCGACCGCACCACCCGCTCGGGCCGCGTACCGTGCCCGCGGATCGCCTGCATATTCCGCCGCCGCTGCTCACCGCGGGCGCTGCGCCCGATACTGCTCTTCGATCCGCGACTTGATTTCGCGATAGAACCGCGCGATGCTGTCAGCCTCCTCAGCGTCGCTGCACTCGCGGATGCAGACGTCTTCGGACGGTTCGCCGGTTTCGTGAAACTCCCGCGTCGCCTCCCACTGCTCGATCAGCACCTCCAAGCCGTCCAACACCTGCCCGACATCATTCGCCGGAAGCTGTAGCGTGATTATGTCATCGTGCAGCACGTCTGATCTCCGTATAAGAATAGTGACGGGTTCTGCGGTTTCTCCATCGGAGAATTCACATGACTCAGCCCGCGATTGGATCGTTTCCACCCGAAGTCGCACGGAAGCTCAAGACCTACGTCTATCGGCTCATCGATCCTCGGAATGGGGAAACATTCTATGTCGGCCGGGGCAACGGAAACCGCGTCTTCTCACATATCCGGGACGAAGCGAATCTCGAAGGGGACGACCTCGACAACAAGATCAAGCGAATCCGGGAAATCAGACTCGCCGGCTTCGAAGTGGCGCACGTGATTCACCGACATGGAATGGATGAGAAGACCGCATCCGTCGTTGAGGCCGCACTCATCGACGCGTATCCGGGCCTCACAAATATCGCGGGTGGAGCCGGGAGCAGCGACTTTGGAGCAATGCACGCCCTCGAGATCATCAGCCGATATTCCGCCCCGCCCGCCGTATTCAGGAATAAGGCGCTGCTAATCAACGTGAATCGAAGCGCAGCCGAGACATCGCTTTACGAAGCGACCCGCTATGCTTGGAAGCTCAAGAAGTCGAAGGCGGAGCAGTCCGAAGTTGTCCTGGCCACGCGGCAAGGGCTGATCGTCGGCGCCTTCACCCCACTTCGTTGGCTGGCGGCGACTGCCGAGAACTTCCCGGGACGAGAACCTGTGCCTGGACGGTATGGGTTCGAGGGAATTGACGCGCCGCATGAAGTAAAAGAACGCTATATCGGCAAACGCGTGCCGGACAGCTACCGTAGGCCCGGTGCTGCCAATCCAATCAAGTACACGTGGTAGACAATCGATCGTTTCGAACAATCTGCATCCGACCTCAGCTCAACCCGGCGTCAATCTGCCCGGAAGACCTTTGCCGGGTGATATGCGAGGCCTCGCTGTCCCGAGCGAAGCGATTCGGAGTGAGGTAGACGCGCCGCTTGCTCCGTCTGGCTTCCAACCCGGTGCTGCGTCGGCGCAAAGCGTTGATGCACCCTACGTGGATTTCGCGATGCACTCCTAAATCACCGCCATCCCCACCCCCCGCAGATACTCAAACGTCCCATCATAAAACCCCGCCCGCCGTGTGGGGTCCTCCGGTTCGCCTTCCGGGACGACGATCACCATCCCCTGCCGGGCCCGGGTGAGCAGGACGCGGTAGGCGTTTTTCAGGTATTCCTGCCGCTCTCGCTTTTTGATGCGCTTCCAGCGGTTGCCGTGGAAGGACCAGTGGGACCAGCCCAATTCCGTGTGGCGGAAGTCGGCGTCCCAGGTGACGCAGGTCCAATCGAGTTCCAACCCCTGCACCTGGAATTCGGTTACGACGTCTTCCAGGTAGTAGGAGGAGCGTACATCGTCTTTGCCGTCGAGAAACCAGTGGATCGGATTGACCTTCGGCCTCACATCGATGGCGTGCGGCCTCAATCGGTGTGCCTCCGAGGAGACGACGATGCCGTAGCGTTCCGAGCCGCGGGCTTGCTGCCGCAGCCAGTTTTTCGCCCGTTGCAGGTCGCGGGTGATGACGATGGGGTAGCGGTCGCGGAGTTGTTCGTGATGTTCCCGGGCGCGGGCCGCGTCGAGGTCGAGGAGGTCTTTGACGAACGCGGAGACATTCTCGGCCCGGAATGACCGCATGGACACCGACAGGTGCAACTCGTCGCGGAACTCGACGTGGGGATGCATGCGGACTTTGTTGATCGCTTCGCCGGCGGCGTATTCGGAATCGGTGAGGCGCGACGAAATGAACAGGTGCCAGTCCGGGAACGACCGCAGGACGGAATCGATCCACTCACTGATCCCGGCTTCCCCGGTGTTGATTTCCTGGCCGCCGCCAACGAGGCAGATCACGACGCCCCACTCGGGATGACGGTCGACACAGGAGATGAGGAATTCCGGCTCGGAGCGCTCGAAGTTCGGACGGTTCTTTTTGCGACGCATGAAGTCCGCTGTCTGCTGGTGATTCCAAGCCCGCTGGGCTTCGTCGAAGATGGCGACGTGTTCGATGGGGGGCCGGTCGACATCGACCAGGCATTCGTCGCGGAAGTGATGGACGTTCTGGATGAACATCTTCACTTCGCTGAGCGTTTCCCCCTTCTTGACCTTTCGCCCGCGTTCGCGCTCGTGCCGGACTTTGTCGCGGGCAAGCGCCTCGCGCATGATGGCGACCAACGGGCCGTTGCCGGAGAGAAAGACGCTATGCAGGCCCTCGTCTTTGTCGATGTGCCGAGTGGCGACGTTGAGGCCCACGAGCGTTTTCCCGGCGCCGGGGACGCCGGTGACGAAACAGATGGCTTTTCGTGTATTCGCACGTGCCCAGCGGAGGATGTCTTCGAGCGCGTCGGTGGTCGACGTGAGGTTGATTGCCCCGGCGTCACTGCGGGAAATCTCGGCCACCGAGTGCCCGTTGTAGAGCGCGGTGGCCGCTTCGATGATCGTCGGCGTCGGCGAGTAGCGACCAGTCTGCCAGTGCTGGGCGTCGATCGCGCTGCCGCTGAACTTCGCGACAACCGTGCTAATCGCATCGCGCAGCGTGCGTGCGTTGCAGTTGATCGGTTCCAGGACGCGATCGCCGTGTTCCGGCTCGCCGATGAGCGGCGGATGATCTTTCGCGTTCGTGGCGACAACGATCGGCGACAACACGCAGTCGTGGCTGGTCTCGTGGAAATTCTTCAGATCGATGGCGTAGTCCCAAACCTGATCGCGCGCCGAGAGCGGAAACGTGCTTTCGCCGACCTTGAATTCAATGACGAAGACGATGGCCCCGAGCAGCAGGATGGCATCGACTCGTTTGCCAAGGCGTGGAATCGAGAACTCCAAGTACAAGTGACCGTCGCGACCAACCGACGCGAGCGTTGACTTCAGGATGTCGATCTCTTCGACCCACGCATCGCGCTGTGTGGCATCCAGCGGGAAGGGATTGTTCTTTGCCAGAACGCCAAGGATTAGATCGGTGTCCCGAGTGAGGAATCGCGCGGCTGTGTCTGAATAGAAGTAGCGCTGCACAAGTTGGCTCCGGCATAGGCGGTCGTAGGCCATTCAGCTATTGAAACAGCAAGCTGACGCTGTGGTCTTCTGGATGATGCCGCCGGTGCGGCTGCGGCCGACCAGCGAATAGGCCTGACAGGGCGGCCCACCGATGAAGGACCCAGGGCTCGTCGAGCGTTCCCAGAGCTTCGCGGATGCGATTGTCAGTTTCGTCGTCCGGAGTGCGACCGAGCTCGGCGTGCCAGGCTTCGCGGCCGGCGGCAGCTTCGGCGGGGAAGCGGTCGTACAGCTCCTCACACGACAGATCGCCACGCAGGTGGTCGTAGTACTGCTCGGGCACGGTACGGCCGGCAAACTGGCGGAAGAAGGACCGCAGCCGCAGTGTATCGTGGGCAACGGCCTCCTTCTCAATCGACAGAGCCACGCGGAAGGGCGGGACGCCTCGTTCATCTTGGCAGCCGGCGAATCCCTCGCCCAGACCGCCGGGGCCTGCAAACAGGTCGATGACGGAGATTGGGTCCGGGTCAGGCACCTTGGACCGTCGGGGTGAAAAGCGGGAATGCGGCGGGAACCACTCGACAGTATGGACTGCCGGGGCGGGGTGGCAAGGCGACAAGGTGACAAGGTGACGGGGTGACGGAGTGACGGGCACGCGGCGCGGAGGATCTCTCCGCGCGAGGCTCTCAGGCGGAACCGGCGTCTTGGTATCGCTGGACCGTCTGTTCGAGATCCGGAAGCTTGTTCTGGACCACGTCCCAAACAATATCCGCATTCACGTGGAAATAGGCGTGAGCGAGCCAGTCTCGCATGCCGGCAATCTTCGTCCATTCGATATCGGGCATCTGCTGGCGCACGTCGGGTGGAATCTTTTTCGCCGCTTCGCCGACGATTTCGAGGTTCCGCAGCACGGCATCGTAGGCCATCAGATCCGCAACCAGACCCGCCTGATCCAGCCCGGCCGTGTAGCTCCGCACACGCCGACAGCATTCGAGGATGTCGTCCAGAAATAAGCGCCAATCACGGGACATACAGGGCTTCCTGTTCGATCCGCGGCCGAAGCGCCGGGCGCAGGTCGGAGTGGATGACCAAATCCACCGACACGCCGAGCAGGTCCTCCAGATACAGTTTCAGGCCCATGTAGTTGTCGAAGGTGGGGCGGTCGGCGAACGTCACCAGCAGATCCACGTCGCTGTCCGGCCGGCCCTCGTCGCGGGCCACCGAACCAAACAGCGCCAGCTCCCGCACAGCGAACCGCTGCCGGATGTCCGGCAGTCGCTCCGAGAGCAGGCGGATGATTTCGTGCGAGTTCATCGGCGTCGATTTCAACAATGGCGGGGCGCGAGTCCATTCTATCGCGTCGATCGCCTCGACGGGTACCTTCACTGGGCCCCTGGCGCCGGCGGCCTGTAGCGGGTGCGGCTTGCGGGGCGCAACGGCTCCGGGTTGGGTGGAGGCGAGATTCAAACTTCCCTTGCGGCCGAGTCGCACGATGTCCCATGGCAACCTTGCACCATGACGTCTCCGTGAGCGTGTTGGAGGGCAAGATGGACGAGGGGGCCGGGCGTCGCCGAGTTGGAATCTTGCCAAGTTGCCCCCGGATCGGCGGCGGCCGGTCGCGAACACGAGCCCGCTTCGCAAGCAAGGGGCTTGGGACCGGTCATCGCCGGGGCGCCTTGCTGGCGCGTCGGGCTGGTGAGACACTGACGCCGAGGTTTGCCCGGCGTGGCGGGGCGCGGCATAATCGCTGGCGACAAGGTTCATTCACACCGCTCGAATCGATCTCCCGCGGAGCCGCTTATGATTCGCCTGCACCGATCGCTTGCCTTTCTCGCCGTGTGCCTTGCTCCGTTCGCCGCCGCCGCGGCTTCGGAGGCGGAAACGAAGCACAATGTGCCGCCGAAGGGGTTCGCGGCGCTGTTCAACGGCAAAGACCTTTCCGGTTGGAAGGCGATGCCGCACTTCGATCCGCGGAAGGTCGAAGAGATGTCGGATGAGGAGCGTAAGGAGTTCTTCGCGAAGCACTGGGACGACGCGAAAGCGCACTGGAGCGTCGAGGACGGCGAGCTGGTTAACGACGGTCACGGGGCGTACCTCACCACCGGGAAGGACTACGCCGACTTCGAGCTGGTGCTCCAGTACAAGACGGTGGCCGGGGCCGACAGCGGGATCTACCTGCGCGGCACGCCGCAGGTGCAGATCTGGGACTACACG
>JAHWKJ010000346.1 GCA_019347905.1 Planctomycetota bacterium | reverse complement strand
CGAGGGTGTGCTTTTCACTCGCGGCCGGTCCGGCGACGGTCTGGTACTCGGTCGGCCGCGTCATCTTCGGCAGCCGTCCGCTGTAGCGCCGCGGCCGCAAACGCTCGGAGGTCTCGACAGCGGCGAGCGTCTGGTCGCGCCAGCTGGCGGCCGGATCGGCGAGCGGACGCGAGAGCAGCACGACGCTTTCGCGCGGCCGCCCGGTGAGCGTCACGTCAATCGTGACCTGCGCACCCTCGTCGACAGTGAGGTCACCCGGCTGGACGCTCAGCGTGGTGTAGGGCGTTCGAGCCAGCAGCGAGCGTTCGAGCGCCGTCCGCCACTCGGGATGCGCGCCACCGCTCATCGCAAGCGCGGCCAGCGTCCCAGCCGCCAGCGCGCCTGTCACTACGAGCCGACGGGCGGGAACGACGCGCTCCAGCGCCACCGGGCGCGTGCGGCTGGACGTTTCGGCTTCGAGCGCGTCAACGAGCCCAGGGTTAATGCCCTCCGCAGACAGCGCCACTGCACTGCGGTCGCCGTATTCCACCGCCGTCCGCATGCGCTGGCCGAGTTCGGGAAAGCGCTCTTCCAGCCCGGCCGCGGTTGCCGGTCGGCTCCAGCGGCGCGCGATCCTCCATAAACGGTGTGCCAGCGCGGCCAGTACCAGGCCGCCCAGTCCGCCCAGCAGCACGGCCCGCGCGTTCCACGAAAACTCGAAGTGAAAGTCGGCCGCCGCCAGCGCGGCGACGCCCACCGCCGCCGCGAGCGCCGCAGCGAAGACGGCGGTGGCGACGAGCGTCGTGCGCATCCGCCGCCGCAGCGACTCGAACCGGCTGAGGAATTCGGTATGGTCAGACATGGCTCGGTTCCGTTTTGAGAATTACGGTTTCGCCGCCGGTGATTGCTCGTCGAGTCGCAGTTCGTCCAGTGGAGTGATGGAGGAGCGATTGAGGCCCCGCGGATCGCGGCCGCTGGGAAAGCCAGGGGCTTCCCAGACCGTCTCGCCGTCGAGGCGGCCCGCCAGGTAACCCGACGTGCGGCGGACGAACGCGTACTCCCACCGCAACTTGTCGTCGTCGGCACGCACCGCTTCGATCAGCAAGAGGACTTCGGGATCGGTCCCCATCACGAATGCGAACACGGCCCCGTCGACGACATCGCCGCCGGCCTTGTCGTAGCGGTACAACGGCCGCGGCAGACGCCGCAATTCCTGCCGGTCGGTTCTGTCGGCCCGCCAGCCCAGCAGCGTCGCCTCGAAGCGCTCGGCGTGCGATTTCATCTGCCGCAGCCGGGCGACCGCGGACGCGGCCGGCGGATCGGCGTCCGGAATCTTCGCGAAGTCCAGCCCTGCGCGTTCCGGCGCCCAGAAGGCTTCGCCATGAAGCGTCGCGGAGAACCGCCTGCGCGACAGCGAAGAAAATTCGTGGGTCAGCCGGCCTTCCCACGGGTAGGCGCACACGACGGCTTCTGGCCGCCCGCCTTTGTGCGGCACGAACAGGGCCGTCAAACCGGTCTGCGACCCGCGGGTCTGATTGTCCCACCGCAGCACTGCCACGACCTGGAGCGTCGAGTTCTGCTCCGGCACGGTGAATTCGAACCATCCCAGCGATGCATCGATGGCCTTCTGCAGCGGCGTCTTGTCGGGTGCGTTTTCATTGTCCGCAGCCGTCGCAGCGCGTACATACAGACCCGCGCAACAAGAGCACCACGCAAGTGCAATCGCCGTCAGAATTGCTCTACGAACATGCATCTCAGCGACCTCAGGTCATTTGTGGTGTCAGAGGTAGTCGATTTTGATGTCCGGTAGGAACGCTTATTCTAATGCGCCGCGAAGAGGCAAGCGGTTGGACGATACCGGGACACGCTCCACGTGGAATGTGTGTAATCGTTCCCATTGGACATTGGTCATTGGTCATTGGTCATTTTCATGCGGTCGTTCTGTTCGCCACGAAACACTCCAGACACATCACGCCGACAATCACGCACAGCACCCAGTGCCAGACTTCGTCGGCGCGAAGATTGAGGCGGGCGGCGGCGGGATTCGCTGCGGCGACCTCGCGGCCGTCTCCTTGCGGTGTGGTCAACTCGAAACGGCGGGCGAACTCCTCGACCGACAGCCGGTCCGTTTCCGATTCCTGCGGGTCGAGGTTGACGACCAGCCAGTGATCGCCACGGGCGTTGACGCCCGGCCGCTCGATCGCCTCGCTGTCGGCAGACTCCTCTGGAAGTTGTCCCAGCACGGCGGAACGCACCGGGCCGCCGCCCGTGAGGCCGGCCAGGTCGCCGAGCATCTGGTGCACGATCGGCAGAAACAGCCGGCTGCGGGTCCAGTCGCCCCAGCTCGGGCTGAGCGACGAGAGAAACCACATCACCCGCCCGTCGCCCATGCGGCTTTCGACAAGCGCCGGCTCCCCCTCGCCGAACCAGGCGAGAACCTTGCTCCCCGCACCCGGCGAGAACTGCGTGTAGGCTATAAAGGCCAGACGGCGCAGGTCGCCGTGCTGCGGATCGGCGAACGGCTCCAGACTGGGATGCCTTTCTTCCCAGCGCCGCCAGCGAAAGGGCAGATCGTTCGAGCGGGCGATACCGCGGATTCGGCCGGGCACGAGCCCGGCCTCTGCAAGTGCCGCGGCCGACTGCACGGTGACGTTTTCGCCGGTAAATATGACAAGCCCGCCGCCGGCGCGGACGAATTCCGCCAGCCGCCGTGCGTCGCCTGCGTTCGGACCGGCGAGGTTTGCCAGCACCACCAGATCGAACTCGCCCAGCGGGGGCAGTCCGTCGGCGGCATACGCCACGCGGGTGGGAACGAAGGGGCTGTCCGACCACGTTTCGCCGCCGGCCGCGAGACGCAGGGCCTTTTCGAGGAAGAACGTCTCCGGCAACAGTCCGCCGGCCTCGGCGGAACCGTCCACGATCAGCACGCGCTGCTGGGCGGCGGCCAGCACTGCCAGGTGCCGCTGGTTGTCGAATGTCAGATCGTCGTCGACCTCCAGCAGCGCAATGCCCTGCCACAGGCCGGCTTCGAGAGGCCCCGCCTCGAACTCCACCTCCACGGCCTCGTGCGACGGCAGCGAAACCGTTTGCTCCAGGCGGATCGTCCGCTGTCCCTGCTGCAGCGTGACCCGTACCGGAATATCGCCCAGCGGGAACGGCCCATGATTGAACGCGGTCACGCGTACCGGCACCATCTCGCCGGGAGCTACCAGCGTTTCGGCCACGGCCACCGACGTGACCGCCGCATTGCTGACATCGGTCCGGCCGAGATCCTCGACGTGCACGAGTACGTCGGCGGGAAAGTCGCCCGCGGTGGTCCAGTCCAGACCGGAACGCTGCAGATCCGTAAAGATGTAGACATCACGCCGAGCGTGTGGCGACTTCAGGCAGACATCGCGAGCCCATGCGATGGCGGTTCCGTAGCTGGTCGCGCCGTACAGCCGGTCCGGCGGCGCAGGGATTGCGCCCTGCTGCTCCGTCCCGTGAATGGCCGTATCGAAGAACGCAAGTTCCCAGTCGCTGTTGGACGGGAGGCCGGCGAGCAGTTCCTCGACCTTCTGTCGGGCGGCATCGACGATCCGCTCCCTGTCGCGCTGGAGCGACATACTGGCCGAGCGGTCGACGAGAAACACGGCCAGCCGCCGCTCGCCGCCCGCTTCCGTCGCCAGCAGGTACGGCCGGGCGAACAGAAATGCCACGAGCGCCACGGCCGCCGTCCGCAGCGCCAGCAGCAGCCAGCGCTTGACGCGTCGCCGGCGGGCCGTCTCACGGAGGATCTCGGCCAGAAACCGAATCGTCCCCAGCTCCACCCGCCGCGTCTGCCAGCGGAAGATGAGGTGCACGACGATCGGAATCGCGATCGCCGCGAGCGCCGCCAGAAATGTGGGAGCCAGGACGTTCATGGGAAAAAAATGACCAATGACCAATGACCAATGACCAATGTCCGCCGCGGACACGGCATGGTCGTCGTCGAGTGAATGGTGTAGTTCATGCTGTGCTCTCCCTCGTTGTCACCGGTAATCGACGCTTCCGGGCATCGATCGACTCCGCAATCTCTCATCAAGCCGCGATCACTCTCATTGGTCATTGGTCATTCCCTCAGTAACTCCGGGCGCGCCGCACGAGGTAATCCAGGAGCGCCTTGTCCAGCGGCTGGTCGGTGGTCAGCTCGACGCGGTCGATGCCGCGGTTGAGGCATTCGCGTTCGATCTCGCCGCACCAGCGGTCGACGCGCCGCAGGTATTCCTCGCGGATGCCTTCGGCCTGCGTGGTCAGCTCTTCGCCCGTCTCCATGTCGCGGAAGCGGATCTTGCCGTCCAGCGGCAGCCGCCGCTCCCACGGATCGAACAGGTGGAACACCAGCACTTCATGGTTCTTGAACTTGAGGTGCTCCAGGCCGCGGACGATTGCCTCCAGATCGTCGAACAAATCGCTGATGAGCACGACCAGCCCGCGATGCCGCGCCAGCTCCGCCGCCTGCGGCAGCGCCCGCTCGGCGTTGGAAACGGGACGGACCTTTGTGAGGGCGATGATCCGCAGCACCTCATCGAGCTGCTGCGGCTTCGCCTTGGGATCCAGATGCTGGACGACCTCGTCGGCCAGCAGCGTGATGCCCACCGCGTCCCGCTGCTTGAGCGCCAGATGCGCAAGGGCCGCCGCGAGCGCCGAACCATAGTCGAGCTTGCTGACGCCGCCGTGGGCGCATTCCATCGAGCGGCTGATATCGAGCAGGATGTAGAGGTTGAGGTTCGTTTCGGCGTCGAATTCCTTCACGTACAGCCGCTTCTGCCGGGCGTACAGCTTCCAGTTGACGTGCCGCAGATCGTCGCCGGGGGCGTACTCGCGGTGCGAGGCGAATTCGACGGAGAAGCCGACGAACGGACTGCGGTGCAGCCCCTGCAGAAAGCCCTCGACAATCCCGCGGGCGCGAAGCTCGATTGATTCGAGCCGCGAGAAGAAGGCGGGATCCATGAGTTGTCGGGTTTCGACGGTCATCGCCGCTCCTCCTTGCCCATTTCGCCCGGATCCGCCGGCAGGCGCTTGACCTCCAGGTGAATAAAGAACTTTCGATCTCGTACAGGGGCGCCGACCCGGGCTGGGAAATGGGGACAAGACCACCACTCGCGTCCGTCGCGCCGTACCCTCAGGGGGGCGTTGGTAAATCGGGCGATGCCGACATGCCACTGCTGCGTCCCGTTCGTGGCGGCCCGGGCCTCGACGAGCAGAAAAAGTTCAGGATCGGTTCCCATGACGAAAGCGAAAATCGCACCGTCGACAACACCGCCGGCCGACTCCGGATACCGGAAGATCGGCTGACGCATGAGACGCAACTCGCTCTCCTGCGTCTGAATCTCGACTGCAAACGAGGAGGCAATCCGCCGCATCTGCACGAGCCGCTGCGGACGCAATGCCGCGGGGGATGCCGCATCGGTGAGCGCCTGCCATTCCAAGCCCGCCTCCTCCGTCTTCCAGATGCGCTCCCCCTCGTACTCGGCACCGACCGGGGCACCATGCAGGGAATGCCACTCGAAGTTCAACCGCCGCCAGTCGGGCTCAGGCATCGCCGACCAGAAGCTGGCAATCGCGGCGGGCCGGTCCTCGAGGGTCCACACATAGATGGCGCCATGCTGCTGCACGCGCCGCACAGGATTGGTGTACTTCAGCAGCGGCGTGCGATTCAGCGTCAAGGGGACGTCCGCCTTGCCGGTCACGGTCATCTCGACCGACGTTGCGGACTCGTGATAGACCTTCATCCAGCGATCGATAACTGTTTCCGGCTCATCCGCGGCGAACGTCGTGGTCGCGACGAGAGAGAGTAGAATGGCCGGCAATCGACGCCGCGGAATTGTCATTTGTTCTTTTCCTCTTCTGGCACGACTTCAGGTACCGGATCCGGACCGTACTGCGAGAAGTATGGGCGTGTGGGAAGCCATTCGCGGACGCGTTCGGCCTGCCAGAGAGTTTGGCCGTTGCGGCGGACGGTCAGTTCCGCCGCCCCAAGCCGAGCAAAGGCGAGTCGCCAAGGCTCTTTTTCATCCCCGGTCGCCTCGACGAGCACGGCGACTTCCGGATTGGTGCCGTAAACGAACAGGAACATCGTCCCGTCCACGACGCCCTCGTCCGAAGCCTGATAGCGGAGCACGGGTCGAGGCAGCAGCCGCAACTGCACGACATCGCCGTCGAGGTCTTCCGAGACCTGCAGGCTGCGGGTGATCGACTTCATCTGCACGAGCCGGGCAGCCTCGGAGCCCGCCGGCCGCGGTCCGTCGAGGGCCTGCCACAGGCGGCGGACGCCTTGAGGTTTCCACGACCAACCCGGCCGTCCCGAGACGACGAACGCCCTGTCGCTCAACGAGACCAGCTCGTAATTCCAGTCGAAGCCCTCCCGCGGGTCGAGGAACAGGCATGCCAGGGCAATGGGCCGACCGGCCTTCGTCCAGGCCCAGAGCGTACCGTCGGTCGTGCTGCGGTTGGGAGCACTGTAGCGGAACAACGGCTCGCGGTTCACGTTCAGCCGATCCTGCTCTTCCTCGAATGCGAGCTGCAGCGAAAGCGCCCGGCGCGACATGGCGTCGAGTCGCGCCGCATTGCCGGTGTCGTCCCCGGCAAATGCCGCCCCCACGGCCAACGGAACGCCGGCGGAAGCGAACAGCACGTGCAGAATGCGTGGATCGACCATGGCTCGGTTCCAGTCTTGCATCGGTTCGGCGGGCATCAGGGTGCATCCACTGCGTCCATATCCTCAAGCGTCACATAATCGCGCAGCGCCACCAGGCAGAACGGACGCCTGGCATCCCAGAGGACTTCCCGCGGCAGGCGCTCGAACCTGTGGCATTCGACGCCGTCGAGCCGAGCCGTCATCTCGGAGCCATTCATCCGCGCCCACAAGTAGTGCCACGCCGGTCCGCCCTCTTCCTGGCGGGCTTCGAGGACCAGGCAGGCTTCAGGATCGGAGCCGAGCACGAACCCGAAGATCGCCCCGTCGATGATCGGATCGGCGGGCGAATCGTAACGGTACAGCGGCGCAGTGAGCATTCGCAGCGGACGTCTCACGCCGGACTTGTCGGTTCGCGTGTCGTCGATTTCAGCGGAGAACCGCCGGGCCGCATCGCGCATTTGCTTCAGCCGCAGGTTCGCGAGCC
>JAHWKJ010000345.1 GCA_019347905.1 Planctomycetota bacterium | reverse complement strand
GCGGCTTCGGCGTCTTCCGGACGGATCTCGTCGGCCGCAAGCATCTCGCGCAGCATGCGGTCGTAGCCCCGGTCTTCGTTCAGCGAGTGGACGATCCAGTCGCGCCACCGCCAGATCTGCGGCGCGCTGTTCCACACGTCGGGTACGTGCCGCCGCCCGAACCAGTCGCTGTACCGCCAGACATCCATCCAGTGCCGGCCCCAGCGCTCGCCGTGCCGCGGATCCGCCAGCAACCGCTCGACCACCCGGAGATACGCGTCGGGCGAATCGTCGGCGAGAAACGCCAGCAGCTCGTCGCGCGTGGGCGGCAGGCCGATCAGATCGAGGTAGACGCGGCGGATGAGCACGTGCTTCTCCGCCGGCGGCCGCGGCGTGAGGCCATGCTGCACGAGAGAGCGATCGACGAACCCATCGATGGGGTTGCCTCGGGCGTCGCTGCTATGGTGCGCGGGGACCGCGGGACGAATCAGCTTCCGGAACGCCCAATGCTCGCGCGGGTCGCGTTCGGGCTGCTCGTTTGCCGGAGACGGCGCGCCCGCCTTGATCCATCTCCTCAAAAGTTCGATTTCGCCCGCCGTCAGCGGCTCTCCTTCGGGCGGCATGCGTTCGGCCGCCTCACTGGCCGAGACACGCTCGACGAGCAGCGATCGCCCGAGATCGCCCGGCACCACCGCCGCACCGCTGTCGCCTCCGCTGCGCATCGCGGCCGCCGTGTCCAGCCGCAGATTCGCCTGCTGCTGGAGCACACCGTGACAGGACACGCAGCGAGCCTTGAAGATCGGCTTGATCTGCGTCGCGTAATCGACCGTCGCCGCGGCCGTCTGCGGGCGATCCTCGGCGAGCGCCGCGACGCCGACGACCGCAAAGACGCCGAGGCTCGCGAGCAGCGACGGCGTGATTCGGCCGGAATCGATGGCTGCGTTCATCCTGAAAGCCTACCCACCGGACCGGCCCAGATCCATGAGTCTCGCTTCAACTCTCCATTAGCGAACTCAGGAAAACGTTGTCGCACGCTTGTGCCGCCAGTGGTATCGTGGTCGCGACGGTGCAAGCCGGAGCACGTCCCTGGCGGCGGAAGAACATCGACGGCCGCTGGCAACTGGTCGAAGAGCAGGAGCTGTAAGTTGGGCGACACTCACCTGCTGCTGGTCGAGCTCGCCGGCGTTGTCGCTCTGGGTGTCGGCTCGCAGTGGGTGGCGTGGCGGCTGGCCATTCCGTCCGTCGTGGTGCTCTTGGCGGCGGGCTTCCTTGCCGGGCCTCTCGCGGGGGTCATTCAGCCCGAACGGCTGTTGGGCGACCTGTTGTTCCCCTTCGTGTCGCTGGCCGTGTCGCTGATCCTGTTCGAGGGCGGGCTGAGCCTGCGGTTTTCGGAGTTGCGGGTGATCCGCCGGGCGCTCTGGGGGCTGATGACGGCTGGCGTTCTCGCGACGTGGGTGCTGGCGGGTCTCGGCGCGTGGCTGATCTTGGGCATGTCGCCGCCCGTGGCCGCCCTTCTCGGAGCGATCCTCACGGTCAGCGGCCCTACGGTCGTAGGGCCGCTGCTGCGGCACATCCGGCCGGTGGGGAACGTGGGGCCGGTGGCCAAGTGGGAAGGCATCATCGTCGATCCCATTGGCGCGATCCTGGCCGTGCTGGTGCTGGAGGCGGTCGGGCCGGCCGAGGCGAAAACCCTGTCCGGCCTCACCGGCGAGACGGCGCTGTCCCTCGTGCGAACGATCGCGGCCGGCCTCGCCTGCGGATTTCTGGCGGCCGCGATCCTGATCGTGCTGCTCCAGCGGTACTGGATTCCGGATTACCTGGACAGCCCCGTCGCGCTGGGCGTGGTCGTGGCGGCCTTCGCCGCGGCCAACCACCTGCAGCACGAGGCGGGCCTCGTGGCGGTGACGCTCGCGGGCATCGTGATGGCGAACCAGAAATCCGTCCAGGTGCAGCACATCATGCGGTTCAAGGAAGACCTCACGGTCCTGCTCATCTCCGTGCTGTTCATCCTGCTGGCGGCCCGCGTGCGGCTGGACGACGTGGCCGCGCTCGGCTGGCGGAGCGCGCTGTTCGTGGCGTGGCTGGTGGCGATCGTGCGGCCTACGGCCGTGCTGCTCTCGACGATCGGCTCCGAATTGTCGCGCGGCGAGCGGGCGTTCCTGGCGTGGTTCGCACCGCGAGGGATCGTCGCGGCGGCAGTCTCGTCGATCTTCGCGCTGCGGCTCGGCCCCGCCAGCGAGGGGCTGGTGCCGGTGACGTTCGTGGTGATCGTTTCGACCGTCGCGATCTACGGGCTGACGGCGCGCCTCCTGGCGCGACGGCTCGGGCTGGCGCCGGAGAGCCCGCAAGGCGTGTTGTTCGCTGGGGCCTACGCCGGCGCGCGGGCCATCGCTCTCGCGCTGAAGGCGCAGGGCCTTCCCGTGAGGATGGTCGACACCAATCGCGACAACATCCGCACCGCCCAGTTGGAGGGCCTGCCCTGCCGCTACGGGAACATCGTCTCCGAAGCGCTGATCGACGAGATGGATCTCGGCGGGATCGGTCGAATGGCGGCCATCACCCGCAACGACGACGTCAACTCGCTCGCCGCCCTGCATTTCGCCGAAATCTTCGGCCGGGCGGAGGTCTATCAACTGGCGCCCATGGGCGGCGCCGGTTTGCGGACCGAAGAACGCCCGCGGCATCTGCGGGGCCGCATCCTGTTCGCTTCCCACGCCACCTACGACGAGTTGGAACGCCGCTTCGCCGAAGGCCACACCGTCAAGGCCACACCGCTGACAGAAGAGTTCGACTTCGCGGCATTCCAGACGCATTACGGCGAGGACGCGCTGCCGCTGTTCTCGATCCGCGACGGCCGCCTGATCGTCTACACCGACGAGAACTCGCCCTCGCCAAAACCCGGCCAGATCCTGGTCAGCCTCGTCCAGGAGCCACGATCATCGCAGCCGCAGACATGATGCAACTGCCGCTGGCAACGAAGACCAAAGGCATTTCCGGGCTGTGTCGCGTCTATGTGCCGGCCGGCTCGTCGAAGATCGTCACCACGACAGCCGTCTGCTCCAGCTCGTCGATGACCTTCTTCGCGGCCTGCTGGCGGGCCTCTTCTTCGAGTTTGGTGCGGATCTCGTCCTGCACCTCTTCGAAGGGCGTGTAGCGGTCCGGCGTGCGGTCGGAGACTTTCACGATCTGGAAGGCGCTCTCTCCCTCCAGGTACGTGCTGACCTGGCCCACCGGCAGCTCGAACAGCGCCTGCTCGACCTCTTTGTCCGCGAGGCTGCCGCGCTGCGTCCAGTCCCAGCGGCCGCCGTCGGCAGCCCGCGGTCCGTCGGAGTGGCGGCCGGCGACCGCGGTGAAATCATCGCCCCGCCGCAATTCCTCGATCGCCTGCTTGAGCACCGGGTAGCAGCCCTCTTTGCCGCCGTGCTTGTTGTAGCTGATGAGGATCTGCTGCCACTTGACGCGGCCGGGCTGGAAGTACTTCTCGTCCTTGTGGGCGTCGTAGTAGTCGAGCAACTCCTGGCGGCCGATGCGGATTTCGACCTTCGATTTGGAAGCCAGGTACTCCATGGCCATCCGCTGCGTGGCGAAACCGCTCTTGAGGGCGGCCAGCGACGTGTGCTGCTTCGCCAGCTCGCGCTCCAGCTCCAGCGTGGTGTTGACGCCGGCCTCCTTCTTCAGCCGCTCGATCTCCTCGGCGAAGACCTTGTCGATGAACTCGCCCAACTGCTCGACGCGGTCGGGAGGAATGGTCGCCCGCAGCGCCTGGGCCAGCAGCGTGCGTTCGATGTGGCTGTTGAGGTCGCGGCGAATGAGCGCCAGCCGGGCCTCGCGAAGCTGCTCGGGCGAGAGCTTCTCGCCGGCGGCAGCCAGTTGCGGCCCGTACCGCTCCAGCACGTCGGAGGCGAGGATCGGTGTACCGTTAACGAGCGCGACAGTCTGGCTGCCGAACAGCTCGCCGTCGAGCGCGTTGAGATCGCGTCCCAGCCCGGCGACGGGAACGACGGTGTCGCGGGAGTCCTCGGCCAGCGCGAAGCGGCCGCCCGGCTCGTCGCGGTCGCTGGAGGTTGCGGTCCTTCGCGGCGGAGGCGCGGCGACCACCGGGTTCTCCGCCTTCACGCTGGTGAGCGAATCGGTGACGCGCTCCCATTGCTGACAGCCGCCGCCCGCAGCCAGTCCCGCCACACATACCAGGCTCAATACGGTGGGGACACAGCGCATGACGGAAAGCATCCGACGCAGCGAAGGGATCGCAGCAGGAGGGAATCGTCGGGAACGAGACGCCGCGGCAAAGCGAATCGAGAACAGCTTCCGGTGCGGCGGGCTGGGACAGGCGGCGGAATATAGGGCGATTCGTGCGAACGTGTCAATGGGCTTAGCAAACGCCCCGCCAAAGCGCGAGAGCGGGGCCGTGCCGGCCCGGCTCTGCCGTGCACCGCTCATACCATCGTTCATTGCTCACGAGCCGAGCGCCCGCTGCAACTCCTGGAGCGTCGCCCCCAGCTCGGCGGCGACCCGCAGCAGGTGCGCATCGCGACGTTGGTCGAAGCGCCGCAGCGCGCCAGCGATCGTGCGCCAGTGCTGAAACACCTCTGCCGTCAGTTCGTGCACGCGCTCCGGCCGCCCCCGGTCTTCCAGCTCTTCGTGAAGGTCTTCCGCAGCATCGGCGAAGTCGTCGGCGGCACGCACGAGTGAGCGGTCGTGCGGCCTTTCGGCGTACCGCAACTCGTCATGGAAATGTTCCGCCGTGCGCGCCAGCGATTTGACGAGCGCCTCCACGCGGCTGTGCGGGCCGCCGTGCACCGGCGCTTCCAGATACAGCTCCTTGTGCAGGTCGTTGTGCACCTGCCACACATCCTCGGTGACGCGGCCGATATGTCCGCTCACGCCGTGATGTCCGCGGACGCGCTCGAGGAAGCTGTGCCAGGCCGTGTCGAACTGCGAGAACTCTTCCGCGATCGCCACGAACCCGGCATTCTCGCGGACCGACTGGTGGAAGTCCTCGGCCAGCCGGTGCACGCGCTCGGCATTACGCAGCAGCGACCGCAATGTCGGGTCCCGACGCGCCTCTTCGTCCAGATCGTCCAGCAAGTGCCCTGTGATCTCAGCGAGCCGACGGCTGAGCGCAGCGACCTTCAGCCGATCGAACGGCTCCGCCGGGGCGATGCGGATGATCTGGTGCAACTGGTCATCGTAGCGGGCGATCGTTCGGGCTCGCACATGAATCTGCTCGGGCACGTCCGCCGAACGCTCCAGCCGAAACGCGATCTGGTGCCATTGCTCGTCGAAGCGCTGATAGTCCGCGCGAATCGTCTCGGGATCGACCGCCCGCTCCAGCGACTTCTTCAACGTCTCGCTGGACGTGCGGGCGTTGAGCACCGCATCCCGCAGTTCCTTCAGCCCTTCGCGCTCGGCGAGGATCTGCATGTCCCGCAATGGTTCCTGCAGCGTGCTCACCAGCCGGTAGGCATGGTGATAGACGCCCGAGGCCCACGACGGGGGCTGGTCGTCCGGCTCGACCTGAATGCCGAAGCGGCCGAACGGCAGATTCAAGTAGTACTGCCCGGCCGGCACGTCGCCGCTGCGGATGCCGAAGTCGAACTGCGGCGGCCGGTCATCGGCGGGCGGCTGCCTCCAGCCGCGATACCGCTCGTCGCGCTCGCGCAACCAGCGATCGTAGCGGCCTTCATCCTGCCGCCGGTCGTCCAACACGGACTCCAGGAACTCGTCCCACTCGTCGTCGCCGGCCGACGCCTGCGGCGGCTTCGACGCCCAGCCGCAGAGGACTGAGAGGACAAGCACGAAGACACACGACACCAAGCGAGTCTGGGTGAACATGACAGCTCTCTCCGGCCGGATGAAGATCTGGCTTCGAGAGCATCCAGCGTGCAGATACGGTGCCGAACGGCTGAGTCTGGAACGGGTTTGCAAATTACCCCCGCGCCATCTGGGCCGCGCACAGACCGGCCAGCATCGCCTCATCTTCGACGCGGCGAACTTCGATGTTTTCCGCCAGCAGCCGGCCCAGCGAGGCGGAGAACCGCTCTTCGTCCTGGTAGATGACGACCACCGCCGTCACGGCGAACCCGCGGCGGCGCAAGGCCCCCAGCGCCACGGCCGTCTCGGGCGGCACGTCGGAAAGCACCGCGACCACTGTCGCATCGCGCGGCATGCGGCCAGCCGCTTCGAGCACCAGGTTCGGGAACGGCAGGCCGTCGGTCAGCTCGACGCGGGCCAGCGCGTCGAGAATCCGCTGCAGTTGATCCGCCCCGCGGCGGGTTTCGACCGTCACGGGTGCGAGCCGGTCGCTCGACTCCTTCATGCCTGCCGAGGCCTGGGCCGCCGCGCGCGAGCGGAACTCCGGCCGCCAGCCCTCGGTCACAATGCGGTCAACGGCGTCGCGGCCATTCGTCACGAGGCCGATCTGCTGGCCAAGTTCGTACAGCGCGTTCGCCAGCGACGCCACCGTCGTCACGGCCAGCTCCGAGCGGTGCGGCTCGCCGCGGGGGTCGTAACGGTCCTGGTGAAAGTCGAGCAGAAACGTCGCCCCCGCCACCGACGACGGCTCGTAGGTCTTCGAGTGCAGTTCGCCCGTGCGCGCCGTCGCCCGCCAGTGGATGCGGTTGAGTGGATCGCCATGCTGGTAGCCGCGGACGCCGGAGATCCGCGTCGGGTCCTCGAACAGCCGGTGCGTCATCCGCACCTCGCCGATGGGACGCCGCGACGCGATGTCGTAGCCGGGCATCGGCAGCACCTTCGGATAGACCAGCACGAACGCCGGCTCCGTCAGCATGCGGTAACGGCGGTGCAGGCCGAACAGATCGCCCGTCTCGACCAGCAGCGGCCCAAGCTGGTAGTAACCCCGCATCAGAAAGTGCACCTGGTACTCGATGAGCCGCGTGCGACCCGGCCGCAGCCGCGTGATCGACTGCCGCGGCTTCTCGATCTTCAGCCGCGGCGGACGCTGCACGAGCGCCTGCCTGGGCACCGAGTCTTCCATGAGCAGCCAGGCGATCGTCAGGCGGCCGTCGTTCTTTACCGCGACCGTCACCTGCGCGCTCTCGCCGATGCTCGCCGTCCGCACGTCGCAGCGGCGCGTGGCCGAGACGCCCTCGATCCACTCCCGCGCGAGATACCGGCTGATCAGCAGCACCCCCAGCAGGGCAT
>JAHWKJ010000344.1 GCA_019347905.1 Planctomycetota bacterium | reverse complement strand
TTCAGACGGCCTGCGCCAGAGGCCCCGTAGACCGGCTGAAGCCGGTCACTACGAGCCTACGAACCCGCTTCGCCGCGCGTCGGCACGGAGACTTCGGTCAGGATCTGCTCGACGACCTTCGCCGCGGTGATCTTTCGCAGCCGGCTTTCGGGGCGGACGATCAGCCGGTGGGGGAGCACCGCGGGGGCCACGCGCTTGACGTCGTCGGGCATCACGAAATCGTGCCCGCGGATGCCGGCCAGCGCCTGCGCGGCGCGGTACAGCGCGATCGAAGCCCGCGGGCTGCCGCCCAGCGCTATGTCGTCGTGCGTGCGGGTCGCGTGCACGATGTCGAGCACGTAGTCGCGCACGCGCGTCTCCACGTGAACGTCGCGGACCGCCCGCTGGCAGGCGATCACGTCCTCGGCCGAGACCACCGGCCCCACCGCGTCGATGGGGTGCGAGGTCTTCAAGAGATCGAGCATCCGCCCCTCTTCCTTGTAGCCGGGATAGCCCAGGCTCAGCCGCATGAGAAAGCGGTCGAGCTGCGCCTCCGGCAGCGGAAAGGTGCCCTCGTGATCGACGGGGTTCTGCGTGGCGATGACCACGAACGGCGGTTCGAGCCGATACGTGCGGCCGTCGACGGAGACGCTGCGTTCGGCCATCGCCTCCAGCAGCGCCGCCTGCGTGCGCGGCGTTGTGCGGTTGATCTCGTCGGCGAGCAGAATCTGCGTGAACAGCGGACCCGCGCGGAACTCGAACTCGGTAGTTTTCGGGTTGAAGATCGAAGCCCCGGTGATGTCGGTGGGCAGCAGGTCCGGCGTGCACTGCACGCGGTGAAACGAACAGCCGATGCTCGCCGCCAGCGCCCGGGCGAGCATGGTCTTGGCGACGCCGGGCACGTCTTCCAGCAGGATGTGCCCTTCGGAAAACAGGGCCACCATCGCCAGCACGATTTCCTGCCGCTTGCCGATCACGACCTCTTCGATGTTGGCAATGATCCGCTTCGCGGTCGCGGTGACATCGGGCATGGCGGCGGGGTGAGGGGGTGAGGGGGTGAGGGGGTGACGGGGTGACGAGGTGACGAGGTGACGGGGTGAGGGGGTGAGGGGGTGACGGGGTGACGGAAGACCGAACATTGAACATCGAACGTTGAACGAGGGCTCCCAATGCTGCGTACGGGAGTTCAATGTTCAATGTTCGACGTTCGTCCTGTCAGCTCACGCCAAATCTTCGCCCCGTCACCCCGTCACCCCGTCACCTTGTCTCTTCCTACATAACGCGATCGGCGGCCCAGGCGTAGCGGCGGCCGGTTTTGAATTCTTTGAAGTCATCCTCGATCGGGTCGTGAATACGCTCGGGCTTGTACGCGGTGTTCAGGTTGTCGAGCACCGGCACGATCTCCGCGTTTGGCCAGCCGAGGCCGCGGATCTCGAGGGCGTCGCCGTTGACGTCGATGGCTTCGAGCCGGTCCCGCCATACGCGCACCATTCGCAGCGTCCGCAGTTCGCTGCGGGTGCGCTTGAGGAACTCCAGCGCGGCGGGCACGTCGCCCGGCTGAAAATCGTGACTGGCGAGGATGTGAGACATGTGCGGCTCCTCAGCCCGGACCGTGGCCGTAGATGTGCTGGATGGGCGTTTTGTGGCCCCACGCGATGTCGTCGCGGGTGACGCCGAACACGCCGGCGATGCTGTCGCGCTCCGCCGGGCTGGGCGTCCAGCGGCCGAGCACAATCGCCAGCACGCGAGCCTTGTCGAGGCCCGAACGCCGCGTCAATTCATCGACGTCGATTTCGTGCTCGCGGCACAAGTCGTCGACGCTGCGGGTGAATTCGCGGGGCATGGTTCAAACCTCCGGGCGCTGACGCCTCCGGCTCGACACGATTCAGTCGCGCAGGTGGAACAGGCGTTTGAGTGCATCCAGCAGTCCGTGCGGCGGGCCTTCGCGGGCTTCGTGCTTAAGCACTTCCAGCGGCGGATGCAACAGCTTGTTGATGATCCGCTCGATCGTGCGCTCGATGCTGGCGCGGTCATCGGCGGTCAGATGCGGCAGCCTGGCCAGCAACTGGTCGACCTCATGCTGGCGGATCTCGTGCCACTCGTCGCGCAGCCGCTTCACCACCGGCCCGGTCGCCCGGTAGTAGACTTCCTGCATGAACCGCTCGGTCGCCTCATCAATGATTCCCTGCGCTTTCTCCAGCTCGCGGTTGCGTTTGGCGCGGTTCTCTTCGCAGGTGCGTTCCAGGTCGTCGATGCAGTACAGGAAAATGCTGTCGTCGATCTCGCCCACGGCCGGATCGAAATCCCGCGGCACCCCGAGATCGAGAATGAACACCGGCTTGATGCCCGACTGCTCCCGCGCGACCCGAAACGTGGCGGCATCCACGACGGTGCGGTCGGCGCCGGTGGTGCTGACGATGACGTCGGCGGCGGCCAGCCACCGCGTCAGCTCGCTCCAAGGCCGCGCCACTCCGCCCCACGCGCGGGCCAGCGCCTCGGCCCGGTCGGTCGTGCGGTTGACGACGACGATTTGCCCCACGCCCTCGTCCTTCAGGTAGCGCAGCGTCTCTTCGGCCATCTCGCCGGCGCCGATCACCAGCACCGTCTTGTTGTCGAAGCGGTCGAAGATGCTTTTGCCGAACTCGCCCACGGCCACGCTGGCAATCGAGACCCGGCCCTCCGCCAGCCGCGTCTCCGACCGCACCCGCTTCGAGACCTCGATCGCCCGCTGGAACAGCATGCTGGTCAAGGGACCGCAGGCGTCGTGCGCGCGGGCGACGCGGTAGGCTTCTTTCACCTGGTTCACGATCTGCGGCTCGCCCAGCACCATGCTGTCGATGCTGGACGTGACTTCGAACAGGTGCCGCACCGCCTCCGGACCGGAGCGGCTGAAGAGATCATCGACGAACTCGCCGAGCGGCACCTGGTGGAAGTCGGAAAAGAAGCGAGCCAGCTCGTCGCGATTCGGCCCGGCGTCGGCGTCTTCCTGCGCCGTGTACAGCTCGATGCGATTGCAGGTCGAAATCACGACCGACTCGGACGCGGGGAAACTGCGGCGCAGGATGTCGTAGGCCCGCGAAAGCTGGTCCTGCGTCGAGAAGGCCAGCCGCTCGCGGAGGGCCATCTGCGACGAATGGTGATTGCAGGAGAGGACCTGGAGCTTCATGCGTGCCACGACTCCCCCAGCCGGCCGCTGAGGACCTGCAGGCCGAGGATCGTGACCAGCAGGAAGCCGAAGGCGGCAAGTGTGAGCCACGCCACCTGTTTGCCGCTGGTTCTTCGCCGCGACGTCTGGGAAAACCAGACGAAGAACGCCATCAGGATCAGCCAGGCGACGCCGCTGCCAATAACGACCGGATCGTTGAACGACACCGTGACCGATCCCTCGCCCATCTGCCAGCCGAGGCCGACGCCGGAGAGCATGCCCAGCGTGAGCAGCGGCACCGAGAGCAGCACGGCCCACTCGTTCAGCCGGGCCAGCCGCTCCAGGTTGGGCAGCGTGAGATCGTGGCGGCCGTGCTTGCGCTTCAGCCGGTGATGCTGCACGAGGTACATCAGGCTCAGCACGAAGCCGAACATGACCGCGGCGATACCGAACACCAGCAGCGTGGCGTGCAGCATCGTCCACACACGGCCGGCGACGCGGGCCATATTCTCCGCTTCCGCGGCGACCACGGCGTTGGGATCGCGACTGACGAAATAGGCCGCTCCCACCAGTCCCAGCACCATCGGCAAGAGGAACAGCCCGATCGCCAGCGTCCGGTCGAACAGGGCGAGGAACAGGTACACGAGCACGACCATCCAGGCCAGCACGAGCATCCAGTCGTGCGTCGAGCTGAGCAGCGGGGGCAGGTTCGTCTGCGCGGCGCGGTTCCCGAGATAGATCGTATGCGCCACCAGCCCGGCGGCGCCGAACAACAAGACCAGCGCGCGGTTCCAGGGCGTGCGGTGATACAGCCGCCGCCACTCGACACCGAGCGCGCACAGGTAGCTGGCCAGAAAGCAGAAAACCGTCACATTGAGCATCGCCTGTGCATTATACGGCGGCGCCGGGGCAGAAGGGTATCAAGAGCGCGCTTCCCGCAAACGGGGTCAGACCCCTTTGCGGACGAACGACGCAGAGGGGCGGCATACGGGTGAACCGCAAAGGGGTCTGACCCCCTCGCGCGGTGATGGAAACACACTCCCGTTGCCCCCGTTTTCCATGTTCCGCTAGAATCCGCCGCTTCGGCTTCAGCCGGACGCCCTCGGGCGCCGATCTGAACAGGAACCCGTCTCGAGAATCTCCGCAGGGACGGCCGCGGCCAGCGCGGCTGGACCGGCGGTTTTGACTTCGACGCCACATGTCGCGACCAGCCGCCAGGGAAGCCGGCCGTGAGCGCTCGGCCGCGCGACGCGCCGAGAATTCGCTCGTGGCGGCGGCTCTGAGCGCCGTCACCCGGGCCGCGGTGCGCAACCCCCGGCTGACGCTGTGTCTCGTGCTCATCGCATCGGCGCTGGCGGGCGGCCTCGCGCTGTTCGGCCTCGATTTCAAGACCCAGCGGGCGGATCTCATCGATCCGGAAGCCCCCTTCCACCGCCGCTGGATTCGCTACACCCGCAGCTTCGGCGACGCCAACGACGTGGTCGTGGTCGTCGAGGACTCGTCGCCCGCGGCCATTCGCGCCGCGCTCGATAACCTTGGCGCGCGACTCAACCGCGAGCCGGAGCTGTTCTCGCAGACGCTGTACAAAATCGACACCGGCCAGCTCGGCCGCAAGGCGCTGCAGTTCCTCACGCCCGAAGAGCTGCAGCGCGGCTTGGAACGGCTGGCGGCGTGGCGGCCGGTGCTCGATGGCCAGTGGGAGCGGCTGCGGCTCGATGCCCTGGCCAGCCGGCTGCGCTACCAGATCGCACAGCGCGGGGCCGACGACAATGCTGGCGGCGGTTCCGATGCGCTGCTGGATCATGCCGACCGGCTGACGGCCAGCCTCAGCGCTTTTCTCGATGAGCCGGGACGCTTCATCTCGCCGTGGCCGGAGGTCGTGCCGCTACGAGGGCGCGTGGCCGCCTCGGAAGGCGACGCGGTCTACCTGATGAACGACCGCGGCACGATGGGCTTTCTGAAAGTCGTCCCCGCGACCGACGCCGGCAACTTCGACGGGCGCACGCGGGCGCTGGAGCGGCTGCGGGAAGTGCTGGCAGCCGTTGCGGCCGAGCATCCTTCGGCGAAGCTGGGGATGACCGGCATCCCCGTGCTCGAAAACGATGAAATGCGCCGCTCGCAGTCCGACATGCTGCGGGCGTCGCTGATCTCGTTTGTGGGCGTGGGCCTGATTCTGTGCATCGGCTTTCGCGGCATCAGGCATCCGCTGCTGGCGATGGTCATGCTGGCCGTCGGCATGGCCTGGACGTTCGGCTACACGACGCTGGCGGTGGGGCACCTCAACATTCTGTCGGTGTCGTTCGCCGTCATCCTCATCGGCCTGGGCATCGATTTCGCCATCCATTACCTCGCGCGCTACCTGGAGCTGCGCCACAAAGGCGAGTCCCTGCGGCCGGCGCTGCGCGACACGTCGACCAGCGTGGGCGCCGGCATTCTGACGGCGGCGGCCACCACGGCTCTGGCCTTTTTCTGCGCCACGCTGACGCAGTTTCTCGGCGTGGCGGAGCTGGGGATCATCGCCGGCGGTGGCATCCTGTTGTGCGCTGTGGCGACGTTTGTCGTGCTGCCGGCCCTTGTGGCGCTGGCCGACGGCAGCGGCGAGCCGCGGAAGCTGCCGACGCCGTTCGAGGGCCGCGGCTTCACGTGGCTCATCAATCGTTTCCCGCGGACGGTGATGATCGCGTCGCTGGTGGTGATCGCGGGCCTGAGCGTGCAGGTGTTATCGGTGCGCGACGGCGGGCTGGCGTTCGACGTCGAGTACGACGACAACCTGCTCAACCTTCAGGCTTCCGGGCTGGAATCGGTCGAGCTGCAGAAGCGGTTGTTCCAGAATGGCGGCGAGTCGCTGTTGTTCG
The DNA here is from genome assembly GCA_019347905.1 of Planctomycetota bacterium. Lineage (GTDB taxonomy): Bacteria > Planctomycetota > Planctomycetia > Planctomycetales > Planctomycetaceae > JAHWKJ01. The sequence continues at coordinate 1,171 of JAHWKJ010000344.1, read as the reverse complement.
CCGTGTCGATCGCCGATTCGGCCGAGGAAGCCCGTCGCCTCCGGCAAAAGTTCGAGGCGCTGCCGACGGTCGCCCGCGTCGAGGAGCTGGCGTCCCGGCTGCCGACGCATTCGGCCGAACAGACGCGGCTGCTCATGCAGGCCTGGCGGGCGGAGCTTTCGCGGCTGCCCGCGCAGGCGCCGCGGCTCTCCAACCTGAATCCGGCGATTGTCGGACGCTCGCTCGAAGAGCTGTACCTGACCACGGCCCGCAACGGGCATCCGATCGCACAGCGGATCGCGCGGCGGCTGAACCAGTTCCTCGATGACTTCGAGGCGCTGTCGGTGCAGACGCAGGCGGAGTTCCTGAACGCGTTTCAGGTCCGCGCGGGGGCGGCGATCCTCGCACAGTTTCAGTTCCTCGCCGGGGCGACCGATACGCAGCCGCTCACCGCGGCCGATCTGCCGCCGGGACTGGTCTCGCGCTACGTCAGCCGCGACGGCAAATGGCTGATTCAGATCTTCCCGAAGGAGCAACTCTGGGACGAGGCGCCGCTGGCCCGTTTCGTGCACGACGTCCGCAGCGTCGATCCGGAAGTGACCGGTACGCCCTTGCAGAACTACGAAGCCTCGCGGCAGATTCGTGCGAGTTACGAAAACGCCTCGCTGTATGCCCTGGCGGTCGTGTTTCTCGTGCTGCTGGTCGATTTCCTGAGTCCGTCGCGGAAGTGGCTGAGCCTGCTGCCGGCGGTGGCCGTGGTGGGCTTCGGCGCGGCGCTATTGCAGATGCGGCGGGTGGCGATCGAGCCGGTCGTGCTGGCGGTGGCCCTGGTGGCGCTGGCGGCCGCGATTGCCGCCGTGCTCGACTTCCAGAACCTGCGCGACGCCTTGCTGGCGATGGCGCCGCCGGTGGGCGGTGGGCTGCTCATGTTCGGCATCCTGTCGCTGGCGGGCATCGACCTCAACCCCGCCAACCTGATCGTGCTGCCGCTGGTGCTGGGCATTGGCGTCGACGACGGCGTGCACGTCGTGCACGACTTCCGCATGCAACTCGCGCGCGGGGAGCAGCGCTACCGCATTTCACCCAGCACGATGAACGCAATCGTGCTGACGTCGCTGACCTCGATGATCGGCTTCGGCAGCCTGATGGTGGCCGCCCACTACTGACTCTACAGCGTGGGATTGGTGCTGGT
>JAHWKJ010000343.1 GCA_019347905.1 Planctomycetota bacterium | reverse complement strand
CGCTCACCGAGGACAGCCCCCTGCGCGCGAACCCCGACTTCGCGTACGCGCAGCACACGCACGAGGTCGAGCGCTGGCTGGACCGGTGGCTGCCGGAGCACCCCGACCTCGACGTGGCCGTGCTGCGCCTCGGGCTCGTCGCGGGTCCGGACGTCGACAACTTCATCGTGCGGGCGATGACCGAAACGGTCCGGCCGATGATCGTCAAGGGCTACCGCCCGCCGGTGCAGTTCGCCCACGTCGAGGACGTCGCGGACGCCATCGAACACGCCGTCCTGCGGGGCCTGGACGGCCGTTTCAACGTGGCGTGCGAGGGGTGGCTGTCGTTCGAGGAGGCCGCTGGGCTGCTGGGCCAGCGATCGTTGACGGAGGTGCCTGAGGCGGTCGCGTTCTCCGTGGCCGAGCGGCTGTGGTCCCGGGGTCTGGCGCTGTTCCCGCCCGGGGCGCTGCACTACTTCATGCACCCGTTCGTGATGAGCGTCGACCGGATCGCCGAGACGGGCTGGCGCCCCCAGCACACCAACCGTTTCGCCGCGACTCGACAGAGCCGTTTAGCCGCAATTCGGCAGAGGAGTGCTCTCGTCACGGGGTCAGATCCCTTTGCGGACGTGCGATGCAGAACTTGGAAAACGGGTGAGCCGCAAAGGGGTCTGACCCCTTTCACTCGCAGCATACCAACTGTTTAGCCGCGACTCGCCAGACGTGCGCGCCTCACCAGACGACGCTCCGACCTCTCGCTCCTCTAGCGAGTCGCGGCGAAACAATCCGCCCGATTGCCATCCTCCCACAGCCGGGCCACACTGTAGACCGGTCGCTCCGCGACCGGAACTTCGGGTCGCGGAGCGACCCGCCTGCTTTGTGGGACAGTCGCGACTCACCGAAAGATTCCGCACACCGACGATGGCCAGCCCGCACCGCTTCGAACACGACGATTACCGCATCGCACCCGGCAGCCTCGTGCGGCTGGATGAGCATCCCACCAAAGGTAACGGCGACGTCAAACGCACGGAGGCCGAAAAGGCGCTGGCCGCGGATGTCTCGGCACTCGTCGAGGCCCAGCGGCTGCTGTGGGCCGCAGAAAAGTATGCCCTGCTGATCATCCTGCAGGGGATGGACGCCTCCGGCAAAGACGGCGCCATTCGCCACGTCATGTCCGGCATCAACCCGCAGGGCTGCAACGTCCACTCCTTCAAGACGCCCAACGACGAGGAACTGCGGCACCACTTTCTCTGGCGGCCGGCGCGTGTATTGCCCGGCCGGGGACGCATTGGCATCTTCAACCGCTCGTACTACGAGGAAGTGCTGGTCGTCCGCGTGCACCCCGAACTGCTGGAGCCGCAGAACCTGCCCGCCAGGCCGCCGTTCGTCGTGACCCGCTTCAGCGGGTCCACAACGCTGTTGGACGCACCGCCGGGACCGCCTGAAGCCGGTCACGACGAGCCGGACGAGTCGCTCTGGCAGTCGCGGTTCGAGGACATCAATGCGTTCGAGCACATGCTCGTTCGCAACGGCACCTGCATACTGAAGTTCTTCCTGCACCTCTCGAAGGGCGAGCAGAAGAAGCGGTTCTTGAAGCGGCTCAACAACGCGGAGAAGCACTGGAAGTTCAACGCCCGCGACATCCACGAACGCCGCTACTGGGATAAGTACCACCGCTGCTACGAAGCGATGTTGACGAGCACCAGCACCGAGTGGGCACCCTGGCACGTGATCCCCGCCGACCGCAAGTGGTTCGCCCGGGCCGTCATCGCCGACATCATCGCCGCCAGCATCGAGCAGCTCGACCTGAAGTACCCGGTCGTCAGCGACGAAGATCGCGAGGCCTTGGAAGAGGGGCGACGGGAGCTGGAAGCGGAAGAAACGGGGCGACGGGGTGACGGGGTGAAGGGGTGAAGGAAGACGAACATTGAACGTCCAACATTGAACATTGAACGCCGAATGAAACCGGCCTCGATACGACGGGGAGTTTCCATGTTCAATGTTCGATGTTCAATGTTCGTCTTATCTCCCCGTCTCCCCGTCCCCCCGTCCCCCCCTCGCGCTATGCGGACCACCCATGCCCGACACCTCTCGTCAACCACGACCAAAGGAGCGCGCGCTGCGGGCCTGGCTGCAACTCGTGCGGCTGCCGGCTGTGTTCACGGCGATGGCCGACGTCGCGCTCGGCTACCTGATGCTGCACGGTCGGCCCCATCCGGCAGGCGACTGGCTGCCGTTCGCGCTGCTGATTACAGCCTCGTCCTGCCTGTATCTGGCGGGGATGGCGTTCAACGATGTGTTCGATCGTCGAATCGACGCCGTCGAGCGACCGCAGCGGCCGATCCCCTCGGGACGCGTGTCGCTGAAGGCGGCGGTGCTGCTCGGGGGCGTGTTGGTGGTGTCAGGAGTGACGGCGGCGGCGTTTGTCGGTCGGCAGAGCCTGTGGATCGCCTGCGGCCTTGTAGCCGCCATCTTCGCTTACGACGGAGCGCTTAAAGCCACGCCCGCCGGCCCGCTGGTGATGGGCGGCTGCCGCTTCCTGAACGTGATGCTGGGGGCCAGTGCCGCGTCCACGGCGGCGGAGGTCTGGCAGTCGCCCCACTGGCTCGTCGCGGGCGCGCTGGGGGTCTACGTCACAGGACTGACATGGTTCGCCCGCGGCGAAGCAGGAACCAGCCGCCGCAGATCGCTGATCCTCGGCTCGATCGTCGTCAACCTCGGCCTGGCCGGGCTGGCGGCGCTCGCGCTGTTTTACCCCTGGCCGCGGATCGAGCTGCGGCACCGCCACGTCGTCTTCCTGCTATTGGCGGTGACGGCCCTGACGATCAACCGCCGGCTCACCGCCGCGGTGATCGATCCCATCCCGCACAAGGTCCAGCCGGCGGTGCGGACGCTGATCCTATCGGTGGTGATGCTCGACGCGGCGATGATCCTCGTCGCCACGGGAGTGCCTCCCTACGCGATCGCGACCGTCGCCTTGCTGGCCCCGGCGATCCTGCTGGGCCGCTGGCTGTACGTCACCTGAGGAGGGTTGAGGGTTGAGGGTTGAGGGTTGAGGGTTGAGGGCAAGAAGCCCCGAATCACGCTTGCGTCTGACTCTCAACCCTCAACCCTCAACCCGCTACGCTACGGTTTCCACTGCCGCAACTCGTCCAGAACGTGCAGCACCTCGTTGCGCTTTTTCTCGAACAGGCCGAACAGCGCCAGCACCGCCAGTCCCAGCACGACGCCGAAGGCCCACCAGGGCCACGTGTGGCCGATGTTCCTTGCCGCATGCCAGACCATGCTGACGATCGCCAGCAGCAGAAACGACGCCCCCAGATACAGAAACGCCCGCACCCGCAGCAGAATGCCGGCCAGCACTCCCAGCACCGAGAGCGCCGCCAGCACCATCGGCCGCCACATGTCTTCGGCGCCGGCGATGAACATCTCGGCCGTCGAGCTGACGTAGATCACCGTAATTGTGAGGTAGCGGATCGCCGTGAGCTGCGCTTCCGCAAGCCGGTCGCGGTTGAGATGGGCTGCGACGAGTACCGACAGGGCCGGCGGAATGAACCACACCTGCGGGTGCGCGAGGAAGGCGACATCCTGTTCCGTCCACAACAGCCACAAGCCCACATTGCCGGCGAGTGCCGCGGTCGCACCGTAGACGAACGACTGCCGCCACATGCTCAGCACCACGTACAACAGGCCGACCACAAACAACAGCAGCGAATGCCGCCCCGCCAGGTCGGCCGCCCACAGCCGCGTATGCACCCAGAACCCGATCGCCGGCAACAGCGGGAGGAACGCGGCCGTGCGCTCCAGCGGCTCCGACAGCACCGGCAGCTTCAGGCGGCGGAACAGTTCGCCCAGCCCGACGCCGCAGAATGCGATGCCCATCACCGTAAACGGCCACCGGCGCCAGAACCGCCGATCGAAAACGTCAGGTACCGTGAGATACACATGCAGGAACAACAGCGCCAGCACGGCTTCCGCGGCATAGACGTAGGTGCGGCGGCCGCGCTCCTCGAGCTGGAGCGGGTCGCGTCCGGGAAGCACGGCCATCGCCACCAGCGCCGCTGCCAGCGCCACCAGCGCCGCCGCCACGACCGCGACCTGGGCCAGCGACAGTGACTCGACGCCGACGCGGGGGACGAAGAGCAACGCTTCCTGCACGAGAACGGCAAGCAGCGTGGCGATGGCCGCCAGTCCGAAGGTCGCCGCCGCCCGGCGTGCCGCCGCGATCCACCCGCCGGCCTCTGTCGCGCCGTTCGGGGTCGGGGGCGCTTGGGGAGTCGCGCGCCGCATCAGCCCGACCAGACATGCCGCCGTGACGATCGCCAGCACGACCAGCAGGCATACGGAGCGCCGCAGCCACGCATCCGCTCCCGATTGGGGCGGCATCGGCGCCCAGCCAAAGGCAACCGCCGCCAGGCCGGCCACGAGCAGGCTCAGGTACGGCAACCACACGACGCGGCGTCCATGCGACAACAGCGCGAGCCCCAGGGCCGCCAGCCCGACGGCGGCCGCGGCGCACAGCCGCGGCCACATCAAGGGCAAGGTCAGGACGGGCCGCACTTCCAGCGCGACGACGCCCGCTGCGAGAAGCACGTTCGCCGCGGTCAGCCACAGGACCGTGCGGCGGCGTTCTTCAGGCGAAGCGTGCCCGCCCAATCGCCGCAGTGCCTCTCCCCACCAGCCGCGCGACGCCCATACCAGGCCCGTCAACAGGACGTAGCCGCTGGCAGCGAGGCCCAACGCCAGCCGATGATATTCGCGCGACAGTTGCAATGCGTCGAGCAGCAGCGTGACGAGGACCAGGCCGGCCAGATAACACTGGGCCGTCACGTAGCGGGCAGTCTTGTCCCACAGTAGCCCCGCCGTCAGCAGCATGAGGAGCGCCGCGAGCGTCCAGCCGCCCGGATTGCTGACGTCCGGCACGGCGACACCGGCCTCGCCGAGGGTCGATTGCAGGGCAAGTCCCACGACTGCCAGGAACGCTGCTCCCGCGAGACCGACGACGGCCGCCGCGTGATGCGCCGGCGGTCCCGGAAACTGCGGATCGAGCACGCTGTCGCCCCGGCGCTGCCACCACACGTCGGCGATGAGCCACACCAGTCCGGACGTCACGCGGGCAATCAGCCCGGCTTCAAAAAGATCGACTGCCGATTGTGGCGTCGGTCGCGTGCCAAGACCCAGGAAGGGTGTCAACCACGCGAATGCCACCGCCGCAACCGCCAGCACGGTGGACGCGTACGCAAAGGACTGCCGCCGGCCGAAAACTCCCACGGCGAAGGCCAGCAAGGCGACCGCCGCCGTCGTTGCGGCCGACCACCACGGCCGCGCGGGATCCGCCGGGAGGCCACGAATCGCCAGCAGCACCACCAGACCGCCGGCGAAGGTCGTCCAGCGCACGAGGGCTATGGCCGCCGCGGCACGTGCCTCTGCGGCACCACCAACGCCGGCCGATAATCGCTGCATCGGCGACGTGGCGACAACCACACAGCAGAGACCCATTCCGACCGTCGCGACAAGCAACCAGCCCGCCTCCAACACATGATACGAAAGCCACTGACGGCCGACGTCGGCGGGCGGCACGCTCGCGGCGATCAACGGCGCGAGAGCCAGCAGAAAGACGCTTCCGGTATGAACGGCCGCTAGCGAGAGATCACTTCTGCACCGCCACAGCCACGCGCCACAGGCCACGATCAGCGCCGCATAGCCGATGGCGTGTCCAAACTGGGCGCTGAACGCCGGCAGGTCGCCGGGTGCGTTCACGATTGTCTGCGTCGCCCACGCGGAGAGGCCGAGCGGCAGAACAGCCGTCAGAGCCAACTGCACGTCCCATGGCGTGAGCGCCATGGACCACGCGATGTCCACAGGTTCGCTGCCGGCCGGTGAGAATCGCCGCCGCGCAGCCAGCCAGACGAGCGACACGCCGCCGAGCGCCAATGCGTTCCACTGCAACTGTCCGATCAGGTCCGCCCGGCTGACGGGCTGCTCGGCGAGCCACCGCGGCAGGGCGAAGCCGAGTGCCACGGCCGCCTGTACCAGCAACGAGGCCGCCAACATCCACTGCGAACGGCGGTATCGAGCTGCCAGGATTCCCACCGACGCCGCCAGCACGCCGACGGCTCCGGCATAAGACAGCGGCGCTCCCAGCCTCTCGAAGACTACGCCCGCCGCCGGTGCCGACAACCGCTCTGACGCGACGGCCAACGCATAGCGCGCCGTCAGTCCCAGCACCGGCAGTACAGTCGCGGCGAGCAGGAGCGGTTCGAGGAAGCGCAGTTGCGAGACGACTTGCTCCCGCGGGACGCGGCTGATGCGCGAGAGGACCCGCGCCGCGTGGGAGCGGCAACACAGCACGGCCGCGGCGATGAGCAGGTACAGAGCCAATCCCCAGCGCAGCGCCGACGCCACGCTTCCAGACGTTTCGAAGCGGCCGGCGATCAGCAGCGGCACCGTCAGCGTCGCGGCGACGGTGGCCGACAGGCTCGCGCGCGTCAGGCGCTCACGAAACGACGCGACAAGCGCGGCCAGCACGAGTCCCAGTACGACCCACGCACCGAACCCGTAAGCATGCGCGTGAGAGACCCGCGCCCTCAGAATCGCCGCGGCGACGGCCGGGTGTGGAAGCAGAACCGCCGCCGCAACGAAGACCACAACGGCGAGCGCAAATGCAATGGCGGCGTACCGTCGAAACTCGCCGAGAGAGACCGGCCACAGCGAAGCCAGCATCCACGCCAGCACAATGCCCAGCATCGTCCGCTCCGTCGTCGGCCACAGCCTCGTGGAGGCGAGCTGCAACTCAGCGGCCACGCCCGGAATGATTCCCCAAGCGGCCACCCCCAGCAGCCCCAGCAGCGCCGTCCACAGCAGCACAGAATCGACCGAGAGCCGCCGAAACGCCATCAGTTCCCGCAGGGCCGGCCGCGCGGCTGCCTGCCGGAGAAGGCTCCAGAACAGCGCCCCCGCCGCCAGCGCCCCAAGCTGCCACTGGACGAAACGCGGATCGGCGTAGCTTCCAGTCCACCAGGGAAGAGCGCGGCACACCGCCGTCACCGCCAGCGCGAGCGCAGCCGACGACAACACCTGGCCGGCCGCGAACAGCATCGGCCAGCGGGAGGTCACGGCGAGAATCAGCCACACCGCCGCGATCCAGCCGACGTAGCCGGCATGCGCAGCGAAGCGACTTCCT
>JAHWKJ010000342.1 GCA_019347905.1 Planctomycetota bacterium | reverse complement strand
TGCGCTCGGGCCGGCCCGCCTGGCAGTGGGCGAGCCGGGCCAGCTTGATGGCCGCCTCAGTGACCTCTGCCCCGCCGCACTCGAACTTGACGGTGGATAAGTCGCCGGGGGCGATCTCCGCCAGCAGGTTCGCGAGTTGCACGGCGACCGGGTTCGTGCCGTGCATCGGCGGGGAGAAGTGCAGCCGGTCGAGTTGCCGTCGGATGGCCTCGATCACCCGGCGGTTGTTGTGGCCGACCGAGACGACATAGATGCCGGAGAGGGCGTCCCAGTAGCGCTTGCCCGACACGTCCCAGTAATGGACTCCGTCGGCCCGCGCCATGACCAGCGGCTGCCGCACCCACTCGGCCATCTGGTCGCGGACGAAGATCTGCCGCAGCCAGCGCTCCTGGGTGGTCTGGTCTTCGGAAATGAGCATGGGGGCGAATGTCGAATGACGAAATCCGAAGGATGAAAGAATGACGAAGCCCGAAGCCCGAATGGCGAAACGACGACCTCCGGCCCTTTGGACTTTTCGACCTTCGACTCTTCGACCTGCTCAGCCGCCCTCGTCTTCCGGGGGCGCCGGTGGGCGCGGGGGCGGGGCGGCGGCTTTGCGCTGGAACTGCTCGAACGAGTGCGTCAGCGATTCCAGGAACCGCGGCACGTTCATCGCCGACATGTAGACGCGGGAGGCTACGGCGCTGCGGGGGAAGAACGTGGTGATGAAGTCGAACGAGAACTCCGACGGCGTATGCCCGATCATCACCGCGTTGGCATACGCGCCGCACATCACCTCGTCGGAGATTTTGAGCTGGTCGTACAGATCCTGCACCGATGCCTGCTGGGCGGCGGGCGTCTGCTGGGGCCGCGGCTGCTGCGGGGGTTGCGGGGGCGGGCCGAAGTTCTTGGTGTAGTTCCCCAAATTCTCGCGCAAGGCCGCGATGAACCGGGCCATGACGGCCGGCGGCAGCACGACCCGCGAGGCGACCTGCTGCGGCTGCGTCATCCGCAAGAGGAAGTCGAGGATGAACTCGTGCGCCCCCTGCAGCACGACCGCACCGGTGCTGAACACGCCGCGGGCCACGCGCTCGGGAACCCGGGCGCTCACCTGGGAGTGCCGGATCTCCTGGCTGGTCGGACCGCTCCCCGCGGACGATTCGCCGCCATCGGGCGAGTCGTCGGGGGGCACCTGTTCGGCGCTCATAAATTACTGGTTGCGGACCCGCTTGCGCACGTCGGTTTCGAGCACGCCGAACGCCTGCTCGTGCCGCTGCAGGGCCATCGACAGCGCGCTCAGCAGTCGTTTGGCGGTGTAGTGGTTGAGAATGATCCGCTGCGAGACGGGGATCGTCTGCGGCCCGGTCGCATACGGCTGCGGATTCAGCCCCAGGTCGAGCACGAGCTCTTCGGGCGTGCTGGAGACGCGGCAGAAATTGGCGTAGTGCGCCTGGATGTTTTCGTCGCTGATCGTGATCTGCTGCTGCGTCTGGGCCTGTGTGGGTGCTGCCGCAGCTCCGCCTGTGGAGGTCTGCGAGGGCGCTGGGGTGCCGCCGCCCTGTTCCGTGCCTTCGTCCTTCCCCTCGGTTCCCTTCTTGCTCACCGTCCGTCTCCCATTGTGTGCGTTTGGCTTTCGGCCATCCGTGCTGCAGTTGTGACGCTCCGTCGCCGAGCGTATCGGCCGCGCTTTTGCCCGGCAGACCGGCACACGCCGGTCAACCGGCCGACAATCGGCACCGCGGTTATAGCAAGCGAAATGCGGGTATTCAACGGGGGCAATTCCCGATGCGGCCTGCCGGTCGCCCTGTCGGCGCCGGGCGGACCGGTCGGGCGAACGGCGCAGACTCTGCGGTCGGAGCCCACTGCGTGCAAGCCGTGGGCTTCACGGGCGCACCGGCATTACGTCCGCGCCTCGGATGGTCCGGGATCGCTCATGCCCTGCAGCAGCATCACCACGGCTCCCGCCAGCGAGAGCGCGGCTGCCACCCAGAAGACTCCCGCGCCCATTTGAACGATCAGCAGCAGGCCCACCGCCGGGGCAATCATTCCGCGCAGCCCCGTCAGTCCCACGTGAATCGCGTTGTATAGCGAAACTCGCTCCGGCGTGGCGAAGTACAGGCTGCCGGTGAGCCAATTGATCGTTCCGCCACCGTTCGCCAGACCGTGGAGCGCCGCGGCCAGAAGAAACGGCCACACCTGCCGCGTCATCCCGCCCAGGGCGTACAGGCTGTAGGCGGCGCACTGGATGGTGTTGAAGATCGACCGCCCGTACATCGGGTTGATGCGGTCCAGCAGTCGCCCCCAGAAGGGCGCCGTGGTCATCATCAGCACCACCGGCAGCACCGCCACCACCAGCCCCACGATCAGCCGTACCTCGAGCGGCTCGGTCGCCCCCGCCAGTTCCGCCGTCGCCGGCACGTCGAGCACGTCTTCCTTCAGCACTTCGGCCACGTACACCAGCGCCATGTGGTTCGCAAAGCCTGCCAGCGAGAAGCCGAACTGGTACCACAGAAACCGCTTATCGGAGAGAAAGACTTTCAGGCCCTGCCAGAACGCCTGGTGCGGCTTGAGGCCGTCATCCCGCGCGAACAGGTTCCGCCGCGAAACCGGTATCCGCAGGTACGACCACGCCCCGAACACCAGGAGGCCCGCGACCGCCCAATACATCAGCCAGTACAGCCGCGGCTGCACGCTGAACCACCAGTAGCCGCACAACGTGACGGCAAAGGCCGATACGGCCGCGACGGCTTTGAGCCAGCCGACCGCGGCGCTGCGGTGCGTCGCCGGATAGATGACGCGGTACATGTTCATCTCGCCGACGCGCGGAAACACCCGCACCACGAACGCCAGCCCCACCACAATGGAGAAAAACATCGGCGCCCCGTCCGTCAGCACTGTCGCCGCCAGCAGGGCCGCCACGAGCAGGTTCGGCAGCGTCACCAGCAGCCGCATGGGAATCCGGCGGCCCAGGTAACTCACCACCGGGCTGAACAGGCTGCTGCCGCCGAACAGCGCGGCCAGCACGGCCAGGTGCGTCTGATCTCCGCCGATGATCGTCTTCAAAACGACACTCGACAGCAGAAACAGCGACAGGAAGGCACCGGTACCGACGTTATAAAACGTCTCGAAGTACAGCGCGGGCCGGTAGCGCGGCGGGACGCGGCGGCCCGTCAGCCCGGCCCGTTTTCCAGCGTTTAGCCGCGACTCGTCAGAGGAGCGCTCTTCCCGAGCCGCGGACACCGGTCGCGGAAGATCGTTGAGCGGTTCGGCCGCGGAAAGCGATTGCAGCGGCGGTTCGGACGATTCCGCACGACAGGCCGCTGAAGAGTCATTCATCATGCTGAACACCGGGGAAGAACCGCAGAACTATAGTTCCCGCAGCCTGTCCCTGCTACAGAGGTGTGGGCGGGATTCTTTGCACCCGTATCGGCACTTCCGGGGTGACAGCCTGCGCGAATCCTGTTACGACTCCGATGAAAGCCGCTGCTTGCGGAAGGTCGGCGGCCGAGTCACGATGGAGTCACGATGACTGTGGGGCGGGACCGAAGCCGCCGGCTTCGACTGTCGCTCCCGAGGGGAATCTCCATGGCTGTGCCGCTGTCGCAGATGTGGACCGTCGCCCGCTACGTGCTGGGCAAGAAGCTGCGCCGCGTCCAGCGCTATCCCGTGGTGTTGATGCTGGAGCCGCTGTTCCGCTGCAACCTCGCCTGCGCGGGCTGCGGAAAAATCCAGTACCCGGGGGAGATCCTCAAGCGGCAGCTTTCCCTCGAAGAGTGCCTGCGGGCGGTGGATGAGTGCGGGGCGCCCATCGTCTCGATCCCCGGCGGCGAGCCGCTCCTGCATCCCGACATCGACCGCATCGTCGAGGGCATCGTCGCCCGCCGCAAGTACGTCTATCTGTGCACGAACGCGATTCTGCTCAAACGCGAGCTGGACCGCTTCATGCCCTCGAAATACCTCACCTTCTCGATCCACATTGACGGAGAGCGCGAGGAGCACGACCAGGCCGTGTGCCGCGAAGGCGTGTACGACGTGGCCGTCGAGGCGACGCGCGCGGCAATCGAGCGCGGCTTCCGCGTGACGACCAACACGACGCTGTTCAACACGGCCGATCCCGAGCGCGTCCGCGAGATGTTCGACACGCTGACCGACCTCGGCGTCGAAGGCATGATGGTCTCACCCGGCTACCCGTACGCGAAGGCGCCCGACCAGGAGCACTTCCTTCACCGCAACGAGACCGTGGGCCTGTTCCGCCGCATCTTCTCGACGACGAAGCGCCGCTGGCGGTTCAACCAGTCGCCGCTGTTCCTGGAGTTTCTCAAAGGCAACTGGCACCTGGAGTGCACGCCCTGGGGCAATCCGACCTACAACATCTTCGGCTGGCAGAAGCCTTGCTACCTGTTGCAGGAGGGCTACTGCGAGACATTCCAGGAACTCCTGGACACGACCGACTGGGATTCCTACGGCTGCGCCAGCGGCAATCCCCGCTGCACCGACTGCATGGTGCACAGCGGCTATGAACCGACGGCCGTTTCCGAGACGTTCGGTTCGCTGCGGGGCCTGATGCGTACGGCACGGCTGGTGCTGTTCGGCGCGCGGCCGACGCAGGCGAACGGGGCCGTCGAAGGCGGATCGAACGGATCGCACCACAAGCCGCCGGCGGCCGCTGCCCTTGTGGAACTCGACTCCCGTGCGCCGGCGACGCGCTTGGGCGGGCGGAACTAATGCCGCCGTCCTTCTGGTTGCGATGAACAGCGCCGGTGCGTGAAACTGAGTGGATGGACTGCATCTATCTCGACAACCACTCTACGACACGCGTCGATCCGCGTGTGCTGGAGGCGATGCTGCCTTTTTTCAGCGAACGCTATGGGAACGCCGCCAGCATCAACCATGCGTTCGGCACTGAAGCGGCGGAGGCGGTCGAGACGGCCCGGCAGCAGGTTGCGGAGCTAATCCGCGTGCAGCCGCGCAGCATTGTCTTCACGAGCGGCGCGACGGAAGCCAACAATCTCGCAATCAAGGGCATCGCCCACTCCGCCGGCCGCGGAGCGCATCTGGTGACGACGGCGGCCGAACACCGTTCCGTCCTCGACCCGTTGCGGCGGCTCGCGCGCGACGGTTTCGACGTGACCGTCCTGCCGGTGGACGAGCACGCCCGAGTCAATCCGGCACAACTCGCTGAAGCCCTGCGGCCGGAGACGGCGCTGGTTTCGGTGATCCTCGCGAACAACGAAGTCGGCACCATCAACGATGTCGAGGCGATTGGCCGCGTGTGCCGCGAGCGCGGCGTGCCGCTGCACGTGGACGCCGTGCAGGCCCTGGGGCGAATTCCGCTGGACCTCTCGCGGCTGCCGGTGGATCTGGCCAGCTTCTCGGCGCACAAGCTGTACGGGCCGAAGGGCGTGGGCGCGCTGTACGTTCACCGATCCGCCGCGGACGGGGGCGCGGGCAGGCGTCGCCTGCGGCTGGTGCCGCTCGTCGAGGGCGGCGGGCACGAGCGCGGCTACCGCAGCGGCACATTGCCCGTGCCCCTGATCGTGGGTTTCGGAGAAGCCTGCTGCCTGGCCGGCACGCTGCTCGAAGAGGAGTCGCAGCGCATTCGCGCGCTCCGCGATCGTCTCTGGGAAGAGTTGTCGCAGGCTCTCGACGGCCTCGCGCTGAACGGCCATCCTGCTGAGCGGCTGCCAGGCAATCTGAACATCAGCGTCGCAGGCGTCGACGGCGAAGCGCTGATGATAGCGCTCACGCGAATCGCCGTCAGCTCCGGGTCGGCCTGCACGACCGCCGACCCGGAGCCGAGCCACGTGCTCCGCGCGATGGGCCGCAGCGATGCCCTCGTCCGGGCGAGCCTGCGATTCGGCCTGGGGCGGTTCAACTCGCCCGCAGATGTGGACGCCGCCGTCGCCGAGGTCACACAGGTTGTGCGGCGATTGCGAGGCGCATAGCGCGGACATGATGCCACGAGGGGGTCAGACCCCTTTGCGGTTCACACGTGTTCCACGTTCTGCATCGCACGTCCGCAAAGGGGTCTGACCCCGTCACCCTGCCGCCCCGTTCTTGCGGCGGGCGTGGCTGACGTCGTCGAGCGCCACGAAATTCGGTGATCGCTGTGCCTCGGAAGGACACGTCCCGCACCCGCCGCTGCCGCACGCTCCTCCGCCGCGTCCGCGCCCCCAGCGGACGCCGCGTCGCACCAGGGCGAACGTCGCGGCGAAGACGCAGATGAGTGCAACAACCGTTTGCCAGTCGAGGTTCATAGCAAGACCGTTACGGTCAGAACGATTGCGTCGCGATGGCCGTTCCGATCTGGTACGTCGCCAGCGCGCCCAGGTACGCCAGCAGCGTCATGTAGACGAACGTGAACACCGGCCAGCGCCAACTGTTGGTCTCGCGCTTGATAACCATCAGCGTGGCGGCACATTGGGCGCACAGGGCGAAGAACACCATGATCGACAGCGCCACGGGAATCGTATACACCGGCCGGCCGTCGGGCCACGTGGCCCGTTTCAGCTCGTCGCGCAGCCCCTGGTCGGTTTCATCGACCTCGCCGCCGAGACTGTAGATAGTGCCCAGCGTGGCGATGATCACCTCGCGGGCCGGGAACGAAGCCACCGCACCCACGCCGATCCGCCAGTCCCAGCCCAGCGGCTTCACCACCGGCTCGATGACGTGGCCGATGCGGCCGAGAACGCTCTCTTCAACCAGCATGCCCGACAGGCGATTCTGTGTTTCGTACAGCGCGTCGAGGCGGGGTGCTGAATCCTCGGCGGCGCCCTCCGGCTGCGCTTCGAGCCGCTCGATTTTGGCCGTCACCGCGTGCAGGTCGCTGTGGTCGCCGGGGAAGTAGCCCAGGCCCCAGATGACGATCGTTGCCAGAAAGATCAGCGAGCCGGCCCGCGTCACGAACGCCATCCCGCGGTCGTACACGCGGGCGGCGACGATCCGCGGCGACGGCCATTTGTAGCTGGGCAGTTCCATCACGAACGGCGGCGTCTCGCCCTTGAACCACGTCTTCTTCAGGAGCCACGCCACGGGGATTGCGACCAGCAGGCCCAGCGCGGTCATTCCAAACAGCACCACGCCCTGCAGGCCGATGCCGATCCAGCCGCCCAACCACGTCCATGTCATCGCGGGGATGAACGCGTAAATCAGCAGCACGTACACCGGCAGCCGGGCCGAGCAGCTCATCAGC
>JAHWKJ010000341.1 GCA_019347905.1 Planctomycetota bacterium | reverse complement strand
GACGCACCCGGAACTGCTCGACTGGCTGGCGGTGGAGTTTGGCGGAGTCGAGGGCCAGCAGGCAGCGGTCAGCGATCAGCGGTCAGCTATCAGCGATCAGCAGCCGTCGGCCAGTGCAGAGCCTTCACAGCCAGTGGCTTCTTCCGGCCCTCAACCCTCAACCCTTAACCCTCAACCCTCCGCCTGGTCCCTCAAGCGCATCCACCGGCTGATCGTCACCAGCGCGACGTATCGGCAGTCGGCGCGGGTCACGCCGCAGGTTCTGCGCCGCGATCCCTATAATGCACTCTGCAGCCGCGGGCCGCGGAACCGACTGCCGGCGGAGTTCATCCGCGACAATGCACTGGCCGTGGCGGGGCTGTTGAGCTCGAAGATGCAGGGGCCGCCGGTGTTCCCTTACCAGCCGCCGGGCGTGTGGAACCACATCGGCCGTGCGTCCAATGTGTGGGAGACCAGCGCAGGGCAGGACCTTTACCGGCGGGGGTTGTACGTCTACTGGCGGCGGACCGTGCCTTACCCCAGCTTCGTCAACTTCGATGCGCCCAGCCGCGAGGCCTGCACCGTGAAGCGCTCGCGGTCGAACACGCCGCTGCAGGCATTGACGCTGCTGAACGATCCGGTGTATTTCGAGGCGGCGACAGCCCTCGCAAGGCGCCTGTTGAGAGAATTGCCGGCGGATGCCGCCCCGGCGGAACGCGTCCGCCGTGGCTTCCGGCTGGCGACGTCGCGGCGTCCGGAGTCGCTGGAGGTGGAGATCCTCACCAGCCGCTACGAGACGGAACTCGCCCGCTATCGCGACGATCCCGCCGCCGCCCGCAAGCTGTTGGGCGATGCGGCCGCTCTCGATGGGCGCGACCCGGCGGAGTTGGCCGCGTGGGTCCACGTGGCGAACGTGCTGCTGAACCTGGACGAGGCGATCTCGCGGTAGGTTCTGGAGGTCGGGACGCGCACGGGGTCAGACCCCTTTGCGGACCATGAACTTCCGTAGTTTCTGCACCGCTCGTCCGCAAAGGGGTCTGACCCCTTCGTACCCCACGTATGCTTAAGCGCCGGTTGTGCCGCCGGCGAGGGCTGTGCGGGGCCGATTGGGGCGGTCGTGCATCGGCTTCGCGGCGTGCCGAACGCGCCATGCGCGCCATTTCCAGAAGTCGTTTCCGGCGGGCGCGTTGCGACGGTCGCTTGGGTTCTCGGCATTCGGCCGCGCCGCGGCGAATCTGTCCGCCGCGCATCGACTTCTGTCCGATGTACACCCCTGTGCCATGCTGGCGGTCGCTTTTCGGCGGCACGGGCGCACCCTTTGTCAACGAGCCGAGGGTGCGCTGGTCCGCCGCCGCGGCCGGAAGCGGCTGGAGAGACTTGAATCGCCGTGCCATTCGTGACAGGGATACTCACGATGACGATCCGCCGAGTTTGTCAACTTCGACTGGCCGGCCCGTGGTTGTGGGCCGGACTGGTCGTGCTGATTGCGCCGGCCGCGCTGTGTGCGCAGGTCGTGCCCGGGACCGGAACGCCCGTCGAAGGCGCCGGGGACGACTTCGAAGACGCGGACTGGCAGTTTTACCACAATCTGCCCAAAGGCAGCTTCGATATCGATAATGACCGCCGTTACCCCCTGGGTTACTCGCACAACGAACGCTGGCACGAAAGCCCCAAGCGCGGCCAGCCCGACGTTCTCAAGCGCATCGAAACGCCCGCCGGCGGCCTCGAAGGCAGCACGGGCGCGTTGCTGCTGCGATCGTTTTACACCGGCGTCCCCGGATACCGCACCGGCCAGCAGGGGCAGGACGATCTGATCTTCGACTGCGACACCCCCACGGGCGGCGGCATCCCCGTCTCGGCCTCGCCCAGCGTCGTCGTCCGCGTCTATATGCCGCCTTTCGAGCAGTGGGAGAACCGCACCGCGACGTCGTTCGGCTTCCGCTGTGCCGTGGACGCGTCGGCCTGGAAAGAGAAGCGGCGGCTGTTCTTCAAGAGCAAGGCCCGCACGCAGGATACGTGGTTCCCCGGCATCTTCATCCAGTTCAACAGCGCCGGCGACAAGCACGTCCGCGATTCGGCCGCGTTCGTGATCCGCGGCGGCGACGACGGCGAAGATTACGTCGGGCCGATCATCACGCAAACCGGCTGGTGGACGCTGGGCATGTCCTTCACGCCCGACGGCCGCTGCCACTACTACGCCAGCCCCGGCGTCGACGCACTGACGGCCGAAGACCGCATCGGCTCGAACTATCCGCAGGGCATCACCTGCCAGAAGGTGCGGACGTATTTCTTCAACGTCTGCAACGGCAACAGCGGCGGCGGCTGGTCGACCGACTGGACCATCGACGACCCGCAGCTTTACAGCCTGTACGGCTACGGGTACGGGTACAGCCAGAGCGGCTACAAGAGCATTCAGAAGGTCTTCACCAAGGACGACGACAAGAAGGGCGGCCTGAAGCGAATTGCACGGCTACTGCCCCTGATCGATTGAGAGGGATCCGCGTCACACTGCTGAGAACGCCTCCTGTCTCCCTCCCTCTCCAGTCGCGCGCCCCGGTCCGTTCTCGAACGGGCCGGGGCGTTGCGTTTTTAGCCGAACAGGCTCGGGATCAGCGAGCCGTCGCGGACGATCATCACCGGGCGGCCGGTGTGGGTGTGGTACTCTTTGCGGAAATCGATGCCTAGGGCATGGTAGAACGAGGCGGCTGCCTGCTCGGGAAGGATCGGCTCGGCGGCCGGCCCCATGCCTTCGGCGTCGCTCGCGCCCAGCACCTGCCCGCCGCGCACGCCGCCGCCGGCCATCAGGGCCGAGAACGCCCGCGGCCAGTGGTCGCGGCCGGCCCGCGCGTTGATCTTGGGCGTGCGACCGAACTCGCCGGTGACGAACACAAGCGTCGAATCCAACAGGCCCCGCGCGTCGAGCGAATTGAGCATCGCCGACAGCCCTTCGTCAAGCTGCGGCAGCAGTTCCTGTTTGCATTTGCGGAAGTTGTTCGAGTGCGTGTCCCAGCCGCCGTAGGTCACGGTTGCGAACCGCACGCCGGCCTCGATCAGCCGCACCGCCAAAAGGCAGCTCTGCCCGAAGCGGTGCGCGCCGAATGATGCCGCCGCCTCGGGCGGCTCGCGGCTGGTGTCGAAGGCCTCACGCGCTCTCGGCGAGCTGATGACGGCGAACGCCTCCTGGTCGAAGCGGTCGAGACCGTCGATGAGCGCGCTCTTCGACTCGAGCTCGCGGAACGCCGTGTCGACGCGATCCAGCAGCTTCTGACGCTTTTCGAACTGACCTACAGTCAGACCATCGCCGAGCGAGATGCCGCGCACGTTGAACGGCTGACCGGCCTGCGGCGTCGCGTTCGTCGCCAGGGGGGCGTAGCGCACGCCCAGATAGCCGGCCTTTTGCGGCGTATTGGGTATAGCGACGAAGTGCGGCAGGTCCGCCGCCCCGGAAAGCTCTTTGCTAACGACCGCTCCGTACCCCGGGTACTCCAGCGACGGGACAGGCCGGCTGCCGGTGCTGAGGTACGTGGTGCCGAGCTCGTGCCCGGCGACGTTGTGGCTGACGCCGTTGAGGACCGCCAGCTTATCGGCGCAGCGGGCGAGCCGCGGGAGGTGCTCGCAGATGCGTAGGCCGGTCACGTTCGTGTCGATGGGTGCGAACTCGCCGCGGATCTCGGCGGGCGCGTCGGGCTTCATGTCGAAGGTATCGAGGTGCGGCGGTCCGCCGCCCAGCCAGACGACGATCGCCGAGCGGGCCTTGGCCGACTGCACTTCGCCGGCCGCTTCGCGCCGCAGCAAGCCGCCGAGCGTGAGGCCGAACGTCGAGAGCGAGCCGACCTTGAGAAAATCGCGGCGGGTGACGCCATCGCAGTCAGCGAAGCAGCGCATAGGAGCACCTCTAGCTGGGCTTTGTCGGAAAACGCACACCAACCCGAAGCGCGAGCGAGGGAGTACGTGTCCCCCCGGGCCTCGCTCGCGCTTCGGGTTAGTATCTGCCGCGAGCGAGGATTTTCCGACAGAGCCTAATGGTTCAGCAGAAATTCCTTGGAATTGACGAGCGCCCACAGCAAATCGCGCAAGGCCTCGCGCGGGTCCGACGACTCCGCCAGATGCTCGCGGCCGACGGCGAGTTCCGCGTCCGTTGGAGGGCGGCTGAACGTCCGCAGATACGCCTCGCGGACGAGCTCTTCAGCGCCCGGTGCATCACCCTTCCCACGCGCCAACTCCTTCAGCCAGCCGTCGGGCCGGTTCAGGAGCGCGTGCAGCTCCGGATCGTTCCGCAGATACACCGTCTGCAGGAGGCTCGGCTCGTCCGATCGCTCGCAATCGCAGATGCCCTCGCGCGGCGGCTTGCCGAACAGGTTCAGCGCGTATGTGCCGTCGTGGCGGCCATAGCCGCTCAAGACGCCGATCGTCCGGCCGCGCACGACCGCCGGATCACGTTGCATGCCCAGAGCGCGTTCCTCCGAGGCAGTGGCTTGTCCGAGGGCGTCGTACAGCACTTCAGCCGGCAGCCGCCGCACCAGCGCGCGGCTGAAGTTCCGCTCGTCGCGCGCGTTCGTCTCGTTCGGACGCCAGCTCAACTGGTACGTCCGGCTGGAGGCGATCTCGCGGTGCAGCCACTTCAGGTCGTACCCGCTGGCGATGAAGCCCTCGGCGAGGTGATTCAGCAGCGGCTCGTTACTTGGCGGGTTGGCCAGGTTCATATCGTCGGGCGGTTCGACGATGCCAACGCCGAAGTAGCCGGCCCACACGCGGTTGACCAGCGCCCGCGCGAAATACGGATTGTCTTGCTGCCGCAGCCAGTCCATCAGCGGCTCGCGGGCGTCGTCGTACTCGGCGGCGAGCACTTCCTCGCCGCCCAGCAGCTTCGGCGTGAACACGCGGCCGCCGGAAACCTTCGCGGTGCGGCGGGCCTTCTGCAGCCGCTTCTCCAGCGAGGAGACGGTCAACTCCTGCCACGGGAGCGTCTTGCCGCTCTTGGCGAGTTCCGCGAACAGCCGCTTGTAACCGCCGCTGTCCTGATCGGCGGTGAGGCCCAGCGACTGTTTCATTTCCTGGCTGAGGCGGCGGTCGCGGTAATTGAAGCCCACACTCTCGAAGAATGCCTGAAAGCCCTCGTAATCTTCCTTCGTCCACTGGTCGTAGGGATGCTTGTGGCACTGCGCGCATTCCAGCCGCACGCCCAGGAACGCATAGCTGAACCGCAGCGGCTGCGGCGGCGAGAAGCGGCCGCGCGTCCAGAAGTACGGCATCGTCTCCCGGGCGCTGAAATCGGCGGACCCTTGCTCGCGGAAGTAGCTGCTCATCTCGGCGTAGTAGTCTTCGGCGGTCTGGCCGGGGCGACGGCTTTCCGCGAGCACGATCCCCGCCACCATCTGGTCGTAGGGCACGTTCTCGTCGAGGCGGCGATACACCCAGTCGTACCACTGGGCCGACTTCTCGCGCCGCAGGCCCTGCTCGCCGCCCACCGGCAGGTTCTGCTCCGTGTTGCCCAACAGATCGCACAGCCGCGTCGCCCACCATGCCGCATACGTCGGCCGTGAGAGGAGTTCGTCGATCTTTTTCGTGCGTTTGTCGGGAGAAGTGTCGGCGAGAAACTCCTCGATCTCGTCGGGGGTGGGAAGCGTGCCGGTCATGTCGAGGCTCAACCGGCGGAGGAACTCCCAGTCGCTGCACAACTCCGCAGGCACGATGCCCACCTTGCGGAGCTTGGCCACGACGAGTTCGTCGATGCGCGTCGGCGCGGGAACGGACGGGTAGCGGGAGCCGATGCGATTCGAAACCGGCAGAATCACGGGCACGGCGGCGATGCCGTTGTCGTAGAACGCGACGACGTGCGTGTCCCCGGCGCCTGCGGCCGTCACGAGTCCGGCGGCGTCGACCTCCGCGATGGAGTCGTCGTTCGTGCGAAACCGGCACAGCGGCGTGACGTCCTCACTCGAGCCGTCAGACCAGTGGGCGATAACGCGAAGCGGATGCGTTTGTGCGGCGGCAGCGAATGCGATCTCGCTCGGCTCGGCCTGGAGCGACACGAGTTCCGCGTCGTCCTCGGCGGCACCCGTCGCGCCGGCCGCAATCCAGCGCCGCAGGAGGTGATGCTCCCAACCGTCCGCGGGGAAGCGGCGGCCGCCCTCGTGCTCGATCGCCAGCGTCGGCTTCTGGAGGATCAGGCTCGCCGAGGGATCCGCGGTGTTGACGCGAGGCTCTTCGCCGCCGGCGAGCCCTTCATGATCGGCCTGGAAATCGTACCCGAACAGCGAGAGTCGAAAGCCGCCCTGGCCCTGGAACGAGCCGTGACACGCCCGCCCGTTGCATCCCAGCCGCCCCAGCAGCGGCACGACGTGCCGGCGGAAATCCGGAATCTCATCGCCATCGGCCAACGCGTACCGGCAGCTCGTCGGCGCGAGGATTTCGCCGGCACGGCCTTCTGTCCAGGCGTTGACGGCCAGCAGGCTCAGGATGACGATCCGCACCACAGGCTCACCTCGAGTCGCTTGCGCCGAATCTCAACGCCCCCCACCAGTTGTGATGCGCGGGGGACGAGTTTTATTCTCTCCGCCGAGCCGAGTTCGGCCCAGTTTAGCCGGTTTGGCCGCGACTCGACAGCGGAGCGCTGCTAACCTGACGGATGGAATGAGCGGGACGGTTGGGTGGCACTGGCAGCTTGCCTGCCAGTGTCGAGCCTCTCTGACGCGCACGAGACTTCACAAAGCTTTCGCACACGCCAGCTCAGCTCGCACGGGATGGCGAGCATCCCGTGGCACCCGTAACCGTGCCGCGGCTAAATGCCAATGCATTGAGGACTATCCGCCTTGGCCAACGACAAGCGTGACTTCGACGAGTTTCTCGGCAAGTTCAAGCGGCACCGCGAGCTGATGCTCGAGGAGCTGCACAAAGTGATCATCGGGCAGGACGCCGTCATCGAGCAGATCCTCGCCGCCATCTTCACCGGCGGGCATTGCCTGCTGGTGGGCGTGCCGGGGCTGGCGAAGACGCTGCTGGTCAGCACCATCGCCCGCATCCTCGACGTGGCCTTTCGCCGCATTCAGTTTACCCCCGACCTGATGCCGTCGGACATCACCGGCACGAACGTGCTGGAAGAGACGGACGAGCGGCGTCGGGAGTTCCGCTTCGTGCAGGGGCCGATCTTCGCCAACATCGTGCTGGCCGACGAGATCAACCGCACGCCGCCCAAGACGCA
>JAHWKJ010000340.1 GCA_019347905.1 Planctomycetota bacterium | reverse complement strand
CGCTCTTCCGATCTCCTTCGACGGAGTGGCGGTGCCGTTGCCGGCGTCGTTTCAGACCGACGTCGAACGCGCCATCGAGTTTCTGCCGGGGATTTCCGCCGTCGTGCAGGAAGAGCCGCGGCGGTTCGCGGTCAGCGAGTGGTCGCCGGAGCGGGAACTCGAAGATGAGTTCGACGCCGAGGAGCGCGACGAGCGGCGGACGTTCAGCTACGTGCCTATCGATCCCTGCCAGGGAGTCATCGCGGCGCTGCGGATCGCCATCGGCGAGCACATGCCGCGGCACTTCATCGACCTGGAAACCGAGCGCTTCCGGCCGCTGGGCGCAGTGCTGCCAGACCCGTACGCCTTGAAGCAGACGCGGTCCGACAAGTTCGCCGCCGCGGTGCTGCCCGCGATTCCACGGCTGCCCGAGGGACAGCCGCGGGACCGGGCCACGATGATGGCGCATCGTCTGCGGATACTGGAGCAGCGGCACAAGTCGCTGCTGCTCGTGTGCTCGATCATGGACTGGCCGTGGATCCGCGAAGCCTATCTCGACGGTGCGGAGCCGGCCGTCGAGGACGACCTGGTGGAAGAGACGGCGATCCACGCCGTCGATCCGGCTTCAACGCTCTTCATGCTGGGCGAATTGCCGTTCATCACGGCGCTGTACGAGCGGGCGCGCTCGGAACTGGACGACGACGAGAACCTGTCGATCGACGGGATCAAAGAGCTGCTGTTGACGACGCGCCGCCGCTACGAAGGCGAACTGAAAAAGCGTGCCCGCAAGATCACGCCGAAGCTCTTGAGCGTGTATTTCCAGTACGTGCGGAACCTGGCGCTGGTCGAGCGGCGGATGACGCCCGACCTGTACACCTTGGTAGTCGCCGCGCAGCAGATCGGCGGCGACCAGTTTGCCATTCACCTGCTGGAGACGGCGCGCGCTTATCCGGATACAGGCGAGCTGCCGTTCCCAATGCTCAAAATGGGCATCGACGAAGCCCGCCTCGCCGACGGCGACGTGGCGGCGATGAAATGCCGCCTGCCCGGCCCTTTGCGCACCTGGCGAAGCTGCGAGCTCAAGCCGATGCCGCCCAGGCAGCAGCAGGAAGAGTGGGCGCACCGCTGGAACCCGTTCGGCCAGTGCAGTTGGCCGCCGGAAGACACATCCATCGAGCGCTTCCGCACGCACGTCAAGGATGCGGCCATGGCCATCATGGGCAACGACCTGGCCCGGGTCGAGAAGTTCACCACCAGCCTCAAGGACGGCCTCGACATCCGCGAGACCTTGCGCAACTGGCACACCGGCGATTTGTACGTGAAGAACTTTCCGCCGGCGCGCGGCAGCCTCGACTGCGTGGTGATGCTGTTCGATTCGCCCGCCGACCCGCGCGATTACCCCTGGCGGATCACCTGGCACGCCGAGCACCACGACGAGTCGACGCTGTCGCTGTTCGCCACGGATTTCCGGCAGAACATCGTCGGCCCGGGGATCGCGCTGGCGACCTACGGCGGGGCGTCATTCCTGTTCCCGCCCCGTCCGGTGCCCGACATCTGGCGCGACCGGCGGTTCGACTTCGCCGACACGCTGGAAGAGCGGCTCGTTGCCGCGGCGTGCTACCACACGCAGCAGCGGCACGTGGCGCTCTTGAGCCACGCACCGCCGGGCGCCGGTTTTCGGCGGCTGGCGAAGAAGTACGGTGTGAAGCTGGTGCACGTGCCCCTGTCCCGGTTCAGCCAGGCCACGATCCAGCAACTGCGGATGTTCCACGTGCTGAACGGCAGACAGGTGCGGAGCTTTGCGGCGCATTTCATCAGGAAAGCGTAGCCTGCCGACTTGCGGGTGTTATCACGTCGGCTGAACAAGCCGCTTGCCGATGGCGGCGGCGATCTGCATCAGGACATCGATCTCCTCGGGCGGGAATTCGTACTCGTGCGGCTTGGCCACACCGAGCACTCCCGCCAGTTCACCACCGACGATCATCGGCAGCGCTATTGCGCCCTCGACCGGCGTTTCGCGGGCGCCGGGACGTGCGACGCCGGATGAATCCGTCTGCAGATTGCAGACCTGCACCGGCTCGAGACGCTGGGCGGCGATTCCCGCCATGCCCTTCCCGATGGGGATCCGCAGCGACTTCTCGCGCACCGGTGCGGGTAGCCCGTGGTCGGCCACCAGTTCCAGAAGGCCGCTTCGCGAATCGAGCCGGTGCAGCGTGCCGGCCACGCAATCGAAACCCGCGAGCACCCGCCGCAGCACCTCCGCCGGCACCGGTTCCTGGGCACCGGCAGCCGTAAGCATCGCCTCGATTTCGGCGAGGACCCGCTGATAGCCATAGCCGCCGCTTGTCATTCGGCGCCTTCTTCACTGGCCGGACGACCGCTTAACGACGTCGTCGGACAACGGTCTGCGTCTCGTTCACGGCGGCTTCGCGGCCCTGCTCCCTGGCGCGAGCTTCGGCCAGCACCACAAGCTGGTGGGCCTGAAACAGTTGCAGGCGGTTGAAGTAGGGCTGCGGCCCCACGCCCCCGAGGCGGTTGACCGACTTGGC
Organism: Planctomycetota bacterium; assembly: GCA_019347905.1. Classification (GTDB taxonomy): domain Bacteria; phylum Planctomycetota; class Planctomycetia; order Planctomycetales; family Planctomycetaceae; genus JAHWKJ01. Next base: position 4,653 of record JAHWKJ010000340.1, on the reverse strand, counting down.
GGCCAACTCCTGCCAGCTCATTTCGTCCGCCAGATGCCAGGCCGCCGCCTGCGCGATCTGCTGATTGATCCTGCCGGTGCCGACCAGCTTGATCAGCTCCTGGAGCGCCTTGTTATCGGTGAAGTCCTCGACGCGGACCAGCTTGTACTTGACCCGGGGATGCGGGTCCGGCTTGCCGTGGGCCAGGCAGACCGACTGATATGGCACGCGGACGACCTTTTCGGGCGGGATGGAGAAGAAGCCGCCCCCGCCGCCGCCGCCCATCATGCCGCCACCCATGCCGCCACCCATGCCGCCGCCCATTCCGCCGCCCATTCCGCCGCCGAAGGGCTGGTTCTGGCCGCCGCCGCCCTGCCCCATCTGGTCGCCGCCCATCCCGCCGCCGCCCAGCAGTCCGCCGCCGGCCCCGCCGCCCGCTCCGCCGAGGTTGAACTGCTCGAGCACCTGCACGCCCACGATCCCCGGCGGGAGAAGCACCGTCAGCGGCTCCTTGGTCTTGTTCTCGACGAGGATGTTCCCGCCGTTGGCATCCTTGGCGATCACCTTCACTTCGAGCTTGTCCTGCTCGATGCCGTCGAACAGGTCGACCTTTTCGGCGGCGGGATCGAACTTGGGTTTGGTGATGACACCCTTGGGCTTTTTGTTTTCGGGCGTCGCCGCGGAGAGCGTCGAGACCACGAGCAGCGAAGCCGCGAAGGAGGCGGCCAAGGCGCGGGCGGGGGTGCGGAACGAAGGCATCACTGTCTTCTCCAGGGTCGAAGGGCCGGGCACGTGGGTTCTGTGGCGACGCCGCTCGCGGCGCCGCCGACACAGGTTGGAGCGGAAAGCTCCCAGCCCGCGTTCCGCGCCGCGGCCCGCACCGCGTCGGCGCGTCGCGTTCATCCTACCCGGTCGAGGCGGGAAGATTCAACCAGAAGTTTTCCCGAAGCCCCGACGCCGCCCGCTCAAGCGCCCGGCCGAGCCTCGGATTCGATCCATGCGATGTACGCGGGGTTGCCGGCCTCGATGGGCCACGAGATGGCGCACGTGCACGTGTAGCTGTGCAGCGCCCTGACCCGCTCGATGACAGCATCGACCAGTTCAGTGCGCGTCTTAAGCAGCAGCACGGCCTCGTGCCCTTCTTCGAGGCGGCCCTCCCACCAGTAGAGCGACGTCATGGGCGCGAGCACATTCGCACACGCCGCCAGCCGTTCTTCAACGATCTGGCGGCCGATCGAGAGCGCATCCTCGCGACTGGCAGCCGTGACGTAGACCAGCGACATCGCCATGTCAGCCCTCGACTCTTGACCCTCAGCTCTTGACTCTTCTCATTTTCCTGTCCTCAATCTTCCTGTCGAGGCACGCCCGAGGTGACATCGAAGGCGTGGTACCACTTCGAGAGCTCGGTCTCCTCAAGCGCGACGGATCGGTTATCATGTCCCGAGATGCCCGAAACTCCTGCACCCGAAGCCGGAGCAAGCTCATGCGTGTGCAACTCGTAACGACGTTTGCGCTGGCGATGGCCGCGTCTGCCGGCGTCTGCCGCGCCGCGGATTTCAACCGCCAGGTCGATATCGGCGACAAAGCCCCCTCGTTTGAGAATCTGGAAGGAGTCGACGGCCGGCGGCACAGTCTCGACGACTACCGCGAAGCAAAGCTGCTCGTGCTGGCCTTCACGTGCAATCATTGTCCGGTGGTGAAGGCCTACGAAGAGCGATTCCAGCAGTTCGTCCGCGAGTACCGGGACAAGGGCGTGCGCTTCGTCGCCCTCAACTGCAGCCTGCAGCCAGTCGATAGCCTGCCGAAGATGCGCGAGCGGGCCGACGAGCGCGGCTTCAAGTTCGATTACCTCTTCGATCCCACGCAAAATGTCGGCCGCGCGTATGGGGCGACGGTAACTCCGCACGTGTTCGTGCTCGATGGCGAGCGACGCATCGCCTACATGGGCGCCTTCGATGACCGCAAAGAGCCGGAGAAGGTCGAACGGCACTACGTCCGCGACGCCGTCGAGGCCCTGCTCGCCGGCCGCCGCCCGGAGATTGAGGAGACGCGGCAATTCGGCTGCGGCATCGAGTATGTCGCCGCCGCGGCTACTGCCGCTGCTGCCGCCGCGGAGAACCCGGCGGCGGACAAGGACGAGCCGGTGACGCTGAAGGTCGTCAATCCTGAAGGTTATCGCAAGCTGCTCGAGGACAAGGAGCATCGCGGTAAGGTGGTCGTCGTGGATTTCTGGGCGACGTGGTGCATTCCCTGTCTCAAGAACTTCAAGCACACGGTCGAGTGGCACAAGAAGTACGCCGAGAAGGGACTGGCGGTCGTCTCGATGAGCATGGACGATCCGGAGCCGGAGGACCGCGAGCGGGTGCTCAACTTCCTTAAGAAGCAGGGGGCGACGTTCACGAATCTGCTCAGTGAGCTGGGCGGAGAAGAAGAGGCCATGAAGGCCTTCGAGATCGACGGCGGCGCCTTGCCGCACTTCCGCATCTACGGCCGCGACGGCAAGCTGCTGAAGAAGTTCGGCGGCGACCCCGACAAGCCGGTCGACCACAAGGACATCGAGGCCGAGATTCGTAAGGCGCTGGGCCTCGGTGAATAGCACCTTTCGTCACAGCACATCATTTCGCCGGCCCGCTTGCGGGCCGTTCTTGCATTCCTGTTGGAACCAGGTGAAGCGCCGGGCAAGCCCGGCGGCGAAATGGTTTGCTCGCAACGTCGTGATGGCAAAGCGATTGATGCGTGACCCATGCGGATTGCCGTTGCTCAGCTCTGGCAGGAAACGAACACCTTCAACCGCAATCCCACCACGTGGGACGACTTCGACCGCTGGGGGATCGCCCGCGGCGACGCCGTCGTCGAGGAGTACGGTGCGACCGGCGAGTTGAGCGGTTTCCTCGGCGCCTGCCGCGATTGGCGCGACGACTGCGAGTTCGTGGGCCTCGCACGGTTCGCCTGCTGGCCGTGGGGTCGTGTGGACCGCGGGACGTGGGCGAGAATCCGGCAGGTTTTCGACGAGCAACTCGAAGCCGTGGGGGCGGTGGATGCGGTGTTTCTGGCCCTGCACGGGGCGATGGCGGCCGAGGACGAACACGACCTGACCGGCGCGTTGCTCGCACGGGTTCGAAAGCGGGTGGGGCCACACATCCCGGTTGTCGGGTCGCTCGACCTGCACGCGAACATCACAAAGCGAATGATCGCCGCCGCGGACGTGCTGTGCGGCTATCACACGTGCCCGCATCTCGATTCGGTCGAGACCGGCGCACGCGCGGCCGCGGCTTTGCGTTCGATGGTCGATGGTGCGGTGCGGCCCGTCACGCAATGGCGCAAGTTGCCGATGATTACGGCCGCGGAGAGCCATAACACCTTCACCGGCCCGCCTGCCCCACTGTATCGGCGGCTTCAGGAACTGGAGCGCGAGCCACAAGTGCTATCGGCCGGACTGTACATGGCGATGCCCTGGTTCGACGCACCGGAGCTGGGCTGGGCGGTGACGCTGACGACGACCGGGGACGCTCCGGGCGCTGACGCTTTCGGCTCGTCAGGCGCTCACGATTCCGGCTCGGTGGTTTCGCGCTGGTCTCGCGAGGTGAATTCGCTCCGCGGCCGGTGCTGGGCGTGGCGGCACGCGATGGAAGATGTTCAGCGACTTTCGCCGCGAGAGATCGTCGACCGGGCGCTCGCCGCTGAACGCACGCCCGTCGTCGTCGGCGACGGGGCCGACGCCACCAACAGCGGCGCACCGGGCGACTCGACGCATTTGTTGCGCGAGTTCCTGTCGCGGCCTTCGATTCCGAACGGCGCCCTGACGTTCGTCGTCGATCCCGCGGCCGTCGCGCGGGCCCGCGCGGCCGGTGTCGGCGGCGGATTCGATGGTCCGGTGGGCGGCACGTTCGCCCCGGAATTCAGTCAGCCAGTGCACATCCGCGGCACCGTCGAGCGGATCGGGCCGATCGAGTTTATTCTGCACGGCCACATCAGCCGCAACCTGCCGGTCAAGATGGGCATCGGCGCCGTCGTGCAATCCGGAGACGTGACGGTGCTGCTGGTGGAGACGACCGGGCCCGGCAGCACGCCGCTGTTGTACGAAGCGGCCGGCGTCGATCCCCGCCGGTTCCGCATCGTGGTAGCGAAATCGCCGGCCGGCTTCCGCGCCGACTACGAACCGTTTGCCGGCGAAATCCTGCTGGCCGACTGCCCCGGCTGCGCCACGCCCGACTGGCAGCGGCTCGACTTCCAGCACATCGACCGGCCGCTCTGGCCGCTGGATGAAATATACATACGGTTCAGCGGGACGGTGAGCAAAGGGGGCGTACGATGAGCATTATGACCGTCGTGCTCGCCGTGGCAGGACTCAGCTTCTCGGAGTCGCTCCCGCAGAAATACACGCTCGACTATCCGGCCGCGGAAAAGTTCTGCCCGCCGGTGCGCACGACCTTTTATGAGGTCACCCGCGCCGTCGAGCAGGTCAACGGCCGCCGGTTCCGGCATCCGCTCAACGGCGGCTTCGGGTTCCGCATGCCGCAGAAGATCGACGGTAAGCCGATGATTCATCTGGGCGCGGATCTCGGCTGGTTTCGCGTGGGAGAACCCGTCTATGCGATCGCCAACGGCGTAGTGCGACTTTCCACCGGTCCGGTACCGCCCGCCGATGATGAGGCGGACACTCCTGCCCCCGCT
>JAHWKJ010000339.1 GCA_019347905.1 Planctomycetota bacterium | reverse complement strand
GCGGCCGTCCTGACGCGTCTCGGGGAGCAGCGGGGGACGAAGGTGTTTTGCGATGCCTGTCTGGAGGCGAAGGGCAACAGACAGGTCGGCCTGATTGAACTCTTGTGCGTGATGCCTCCTTCCGACAAGGCCCTGGGGACGATCGTCAAGCTGATCGTCTCGCCGACGCCATATCTCACGAGAGTTCCCGAGGGAGTCGGCATGGCCCAGGAGGACCGCAGACACTGCCTGATTCGCTCGCTCACGCAGATCTATCCGAAAGAAAAGGTCCGACGATACGCGGACGAATTGCGTCGGTGGGCCGAATCGAACTATGGTCAGAGCCACGGCGGACCGCAGGTCCTTGAGTTTCTCAGCTCCATCGACGAACGCGGGTGACGTAAGGGAACGTACGCGGCGCGTCACGCGGCGGCGGACTGGCTGTGTTGCGGGAGCGGCAGGGGGGCGTGCTCGGCTTCGTAGATGTAGTCGCGCGTGATCGGCACCGCCGCGCGCTGCCGGGCGAGTTGCATCTGGAAGACCATGCCGCTGCCGTGGCTGAAGACCATCTCGGCGCAGGCGAGGTAGAACTCCCACATGCGGCAGAAGCGCTCGTCGTACAGTCGGGCGACCTCGGCCCGCCGGGCCTGGAACCGCTGAGCCCAGGCGGCGAGCGTCCGCGCATAGTGCAGGCGGAGGATCTCGACGTCGGCGACCCACAGCCGCTGGTGTTCGGTGGCGGCGAACACTTCCGACAGCGACGGCGAATAGCCGCCGGGGAAGATGTATTTTCGCAGCCAGGGCCCGCTGGTGCCGGGCGGGCTCATGCGGCCGATCGAGTGCAGCAGCATCACGCCATCGTCGGTGAGCAGCCGGTCGATCTTCCCAAAAAACTCCGGGTAGTGCCGTGCGCCGACATGCTCGAACATGCCGACCGAGACGATGCGGTCGAACTGTCCGGTCACCTCGCGGTAGTCCCGCAGCTCGAAGCGGACGCGGCCCTCGAGGCCGAGCGTCCGGGCGCGCTCGACGGCGACCTGGTGCTGCTCGGTCGAGAGGGTGACGCCGAGGACTTCCACGTCGGCCTGGGCCGCGAGGGACAGGGCCAGCCCGCCCCAGCCGCAGCCGATGTCCAGCACCTTCTGCCCCGGCTCGAGCAACAGCTTGGCCGCGAGGTGCCGCTTCTTGTTCTGCTGGGCCTGTTCGAGCGAATCGGCTTCACCGGTGAAGTACGCGCAGGAGTACTGCAGGTCTTCGTCGAGGAACAGCGCGTACAGCGTGCGCGACAGGTCGTAATGGTGGGCCACATTGTCCCGCGCGCGGCCGACGGGATTGTACTGCTGGAGCGACCGCAGCAGCCGCGACATCCGCCGCAGCACGGCCTGCAGCGGATACGCCCCCAGCGACAGCCGGTTCAGGTTGAACAGGTGCAGGAAATCGTAGAGCGTGCCCTCCTCGAACGTGAGCGTGCCGTTCATGTAGGCTTCGCCCAGGCTGAGGTCCGGATTGAAAAACAGCCGGCGGTGCAGCGCGGGATCGTGCAGGCGGAGGGTGACCCGCGGTCCTGCCAAACCGGCGGACGCCGGGCTGCCGGCGAACACGTGCAGCCGGCCATGCGCATCGATGACTTTCAGAGTGCCGACGCGCACAAACCGGCGGAACATATGCGAGAGGAGAAACATGCCGACCGCTCCTGGAAGAGGTTTGCCAGAAGCGGCGAAGGCTAGTGACCCTGGGCCGCGGGGTCAATTGGGGTTTGCGGAGCCCTTTGCCGCAGCTTGCAATGGATCCGAGATCTCCTGCTGGATCCAGAAAAACCGGTGAGGGGCTTCTTCGCGAGAGCGAAGAATGGTTGTGTTGGTCGCTTCGAAAGCGGCCAGCACTCCGGTCTTGGCAGGAAGCAGGAGGTGGCCGTCCTCGTATTTCCAAGTCGGCTGCTTCTCGTCCCAGGCCGATGAGTCCGCTCCTTCGAGAAAGCGCAGTTTCCCGTCCGGCTCCAGCTTGATGACCTTGACCGGGACGGCGTGCCCCGCGGGTGTTCGGTGAAAGACATACCAGGGATGGATGGTGAGCGTCTCCGTGCTGAGCGGGACCGCCGGCGTGGGCTCGAGCCGCAGTTTCTGTTGGAGTCGCTCCTCGGGCGCTATGACGGCAATCGGATTGGGAACGACATTCGCATGGGCTTCGTGCTGTTGCTTCTCGCGTCGCAACGCGAGGGCCCGGTCGAGATCGCCTGCCCGCGTCGCCTCGCGCATCGCCTTGTCGAGGCGTTCGATAGACTGCCTTCTGGCCCGCTGAACCGCGCGAACGTACTCCTGCCCGGCGGCGTGAATCGCCTGCTCGTATTCCCGTCGGGGCGAACGGACTTCGTGTGCGTTCTCAGGCTCGTTGTGGATCTCTTCTGCAGCGGCGCTCGAACAGACGAGCGCCAGAATTGCTGCAAGGAATCGAGAGCTGTACATGTCGTTCCCCATTGATTTCGAGGGCATTAGCATTCGCCCCGGCTGTCTTGTCTTCAGTCTGGCAGCTTCAGTTGGGTGGCACAAGCCGGGAGATGAAATCGCTCGACTCGCTTCCGAGATCCCAGTGCTGGATCGCCCAAGCCGTTCGGGCCGCAATCGTGAATGGGCTTACCGCCGCCACCGCAGGAGCGTTTCCAGCCGACGCTTGAACCGCGGCGTCAGCCGCCCGCGGTTGTAGGCGTCGGCAGCCTTCTTGATGGCCTCGGCCTGCGTGGGATAGGGGTGAATCGTTCTAGCGATCGCTTTCAGGCCCTTGGCGGCGACCATCGCCAGCGTGATCTCGGAGATCGTCTCGCCGGCATGATGGGCCACCAGCGTCGCGCCCAAGATCGTGTCTTTGCCGCGGCGGAGGTGGATTTTGAGCAAGCCTTCGTCCTCGCCGTCGAGAATGGCTCGATCCACCTCCGAGAATGTTACGGCGATCGTGTCGATGGCAAGCCCCCGCTCTTCGGCTTCACGGGGTAGCAAGCCGACGTGGGCGAGTTCCGGTTCGGTGTACGTGCACCACGGGATTGTCAAACTGCTCGTGCGGCTGCGGCCGAAGAAGAGTGCGTTCCCAATCACAATGCGCGCCATCGCATCGGCCGTGTGCGTGAACTTGTAGGGAAAGCACACGTCGCCGGCGGCGTAGATCCGGCGGTTCGTCGTCTGCAGGAAATCGTTGACCTTCACGCCGGATTTGTCGAACTCCACGCCGGCGGCTTCCAGCCCCAGGCCCTCGACGTTCGGCGCGCGGCCGGCTCCCAGCAGGACTTCGTCCACCGTCAGCTCATAATGCTCGCCGTGAGAATCCACCTGGAGTTGTTTGCCGGCAGCCGTTGGGCGGATGCGCAGCTCCTTGCCGCAGCACATGAGTGAAATGCCGTCGCGGATCAGGGCCTGCCGGACGATCTCGGCGGCGTCGGGATCTTCGTTGGGCAGCACGCCGTGCAGGGCTTCGATCAGGTAGACCTCACTGCCGAAGCGGGCGAACACCTGCGCCAACTCGCAGCCGATCGGCCCGGCGCCGATGACGGCCAGCCGTTTCGGGAGCTTCGTCAGGCTGAACACGGTTTCGTTGGTGAGATAGCCGGCCTCCTTCAGACCGGGGATCGGCGGTGCGGCGGCCCGCGCGCCGGTCGCGATGCAGGCCCGTGCGAAACGGAGCGTCTGCCCGTTCACCTGGACCATGTCTTTGCTGGTGAACCGCGCGTCCCCGAGGAAGACGTCGATGCCCAGGTCGCGGAAGCGGGTGGCGGAATCGTGCGGGCTGATCTGCGCCCGCAGCCGGCGCATGCGTTCCATGACCGCGGGAAAGTCGACCTCGGTTCCAGCCGGCACGCGGATGCCGAACCGCTGCGCACCACGCACGGCGGCGACGGCGCGCGCCGAACGGATCAGGGCCTTCGACGGCACGCAGCCCACATTCAGACAGTCGCCGCCGAGCAACTGCCGCTCGACCAACGCCACCTTGGCACCGAGCCCCGCCGCGCCGGCCGCCGTGACGAGACCGGCCGTGCCGGCACCGAGGACGACGAGGTTGTAGCGGCCGTCGGGCGTGGGGTTCGGCCAGCCGGGCGGATGCGCGTTGGCCAGCAGCGCCTGGTTGTGCTCGTCGAACGGGTGGACGGCAGGAAAATCCGGCGGAGACTCGTTCGGTGGCGCGTCGATCGCGGGAGCTTGGGGCATGAGTCCTCCGACTACGAAGCCGCCCCTCCATGGGGGGTCGAACAGTTCCATCCGGCTGATGCTAAAGGATTTGCGACTTTGTGTAGATACGAATGGCACAGCGACATTCCCGCGGCCTCACGCAAGGCGATCCAACTTCCCCAGTGCCGGACGATCGCCTGCGACGAGATCCCAGTCACGCTTGAGAAATCGGCCTTGCAAATCCGGTTGCAGCCGGACTTCTGCAGACTTTGGAGCGCTTGCAGGATGGACTCGCGGCTGTAATACGGCCGCTTTCCCGGCGGCCGGACCGTGACGCCGGCCAATTCGCAGAGCTTCGACCAGCCGCCGAAGCGCTGATGGATCGTTCCAGGCGAAATGCCCATGCGCTCGCGAAGCATCGCCTGGGTGAGCTGCGGTCCCGACTTCCGAAACAGCTCCTGCAGGACTGAAATCACCTCGCAATCGTCGTAGACCAGCGGCCGACCGACCGGCGGCAGCCCCGCCGCCTCGCGGAGGCGGCTACTCCCTTCAGCCGCGGCAGCGGCGATAGCGTGTAGCCCACGGCGCCAGCGCGTCAGCCGTGGGTAGTGAAGCCCACCCGAGACGTCGAGCCGCGATAGCGGCGACAGACGCATTCCAATTCTGCTGCCGCCCCTCTCGGGGCTGATGGAGACGTCACCCGACGCGTACCCGCGGCTGACGCCGCGGGCTACATGCTCTCGCCGCTATCGCGGCTGAAATGTGCCGCGTCACCATGATTCCATCGTGCCGCAATTTTCGAGACGCTGACCGTTGTTGGCGTCGCTACTCCCTGAAACGGCCACTTGTCACAGGTGAGGACCTGTGACAGACTGAAAGTGCGGCTCCGCGATGGTCGCGGCGGCCGTTTTCTCGCCTGCTTTACGCCGATCTTCCGATGCGACGACTCCTTGCCGCGACCGCTGCGATTCTGACGATGTGGGTCGCCGCACCCGAAAGCGCTCAGGCCCAACTCATCTGGCGGCTGCCGGAGGATGGGACTTGGGTGCAGTACATCGGCACGTACACGCAGAAAGACGTGAAGGCCGACGTGCTCCAGGGCGCGCAGCCCACGAGGTGGGACAAGGAGCTGATCATTCGCTCGGTCGGCACAGAGACGGCCGAGTTCGAGAGCTACGACGGCACCCGCGCGTCCGTGCCGTGCCGCTGGATTGAGATCAAGGTCCGCACGGGGATTCTGCGCGACGGCGACATTGCGACCGGGACGGTCGGCCAGCAGCTTTACAAGGTGCTCGTGCCGGAGCAGAAGATCGCGGAGATTCACGTGGCGGAAGGTGGCTCGGTCGTCGATAACCGCGATGTGCCGGCGGCGGTGCTGCCGATCGTCAGGGGCTTTCGACAGGTGGGCGAGCAGCCGGTGCAGCCGATCACCGCCCGCGGCCTGCAGGTCTATCCGTTCCTGACGCTGCTTGCGCCGTACCGGACGCTGGAGGCGGTCTCAACGGACCCAGTACCGGCGGACGTGGCCGTACCGAACATTCAGGCGATGCACTACAAAGGCTCGCTGGTGATGGAGAACCTCGTCAGCCGCTCGACGAACGAGGGCGAGCTGTGGAAGAGCGACGAGACGCCGTTCGGTCTGGCGCGGTGGTCGGTGAAGGTGCGGCGGGAAGCGAAAGACAAAGCGGCCCCGCGGTCGGCGTTCGTCGAGGTCTCGACGTTCGAGGAAGAGATGAAGCTGCAACAAATCAACCAGAATGCGCAGAGCGAGCTGGTGACGCCTTGAGGGTCGAGGGTCGAGAGTCGAGGGCCGGAAGGGCGTAAGGGTGAGTGTGCGAGGAGGGGGTGGACCCCATAGGGGTCAAACTCGATAGCCCAGGGCAACGCCCTGGGGCCGAGGCGCTCCCAAGAGCCTAAGCCCTGAAAGGGCGAAACGCTGGATGCCGTTTCGCCCCTTCAGGGCTTGGAGGTGGTGTGCGAACCGACCACCCGGGGCGTTGCCCCGGGCTATCGACTTTGGCCCCGTTGGGGCGATCGACTGCTGCGATCCCATGGATGATTCGCAAGAGCTGCACATCGGCTTTATCGGCGCCGGCCGGATGGCGACGGCGCTGGCGCGGGGACTGATCGCCGCGGGGGTGCTCTCGGCGGAGCGGATCGTGGCCTGCGATCCGCTGGGGGATGCGCGGCTGCGGTTCACTGAGGAGTGCGGGGCTGCGGCTGTCGAGGCGGCGGGCGAAGTCTGGACGCGATCCGATGTCGTCGTGCTGGCGATCAAGCCGCAGCACGTGGCCGAAGCGCTTGCCGAAGGACGGCCACATACCGGCTTCGGGCACCTGGTGATTTCGATTGCCGCGGGCGTGCGGCTCTCGTCGCTGCTTTCCGGACTCGGCGAAGGCGTGCGGCTGGTGCGCGTGATGCCCAATACGCCGGCGCTCGTGTCGGCGGGGGCGTCGGCCTTCGCGTTGGGCGGGGCGGCCGGGGACGACGACGCTCGGCTGGTCGAGCGGCTGTTTTCGACCGTGGGCACCGTCGTGCAGTTGCCGGAGCATCTGCTGGATGCCGTCACCGGACTATCGGGCAGCGGGCCGGCTTACGTGTACCAGGTGATCGAAGCGCTCAGTGACGGGGGCGTGTTATGCGGCCTGCCGCGCGATGCCGCGACGGCGCTGGCTGCGCAGACGGTGCTGGGTGCGGCTCGCATGGTGCTGGAGACGGGCGAGCATCCGGCGGCGCTGAAAGACGCGGTCGCCAGTCCGGGCGGGACGACGATCGCGGGCCTTCGCGAGTTAGAGCGCGGTGGTTTGCGATCGGCGCTGATTGCGGCGGTCGAGGCGGCGACGCGGCGCTCGCAGGAGCTGGGCGGGAGCGTTCGCAAGTGACGTGGGTCGCCGTTGGGTGGCACTGGCAGCTTGGCTGCCAGTGCCGAGTGGCCCTCACGCTCCCATCCAACGGACGCTCGCGTAGTGTCAGGTCAGTTCGCACGGGATGGCAAGCATCCGGTGGCACCCGGCGCACAGTGATGAAGGCGGCCACTACGACCCCCCGCCCACAACGACCTCGCT
>JAHWKJ010000338.1 GCA_019347905.1 Planctomycetota bacterium | reverse complement strand
TCTGCGAGGAAGACGCATTGACGGGATCACGGGGTGCAGCCGCCACGGGTTCCATGTCGCGTTTGCGGACGGCGAGGTGTGGCTTCTGAAGAATGGCACGCCGGTCCAGGCTGTGGCGAAGTTGATGACTTTCGATTTGGCTTCCGTGTATGACCGCAAGGACGTGCTCAGTCGCTACAAGATTGACTCGACAGCAGCGTTCTCAGAAGAGCAGTGAGGCAACATGCCACAGAAGGGCTCGGAAAAGGGGACATTCTGCTTTGTCTCGTTTGGGTCTCGAACCCACACTCAACCTGCGCGGCCGCCCGAACAAGGCATCAACAAAGTAGAATGTCCCCTTTTTCCGTCCTGGTTATTCAGAGAGTTCCTGCTCAACACAGAGTTCGACGAGCCGAGCCCCTCGATGCTCTAATCTCTTGGAAGCCTGCCTGTCGCTGCGTCGTGAGGCTCGCTTGCATGGCTGTTTCTCGGTGTTATCGGAGAAGGCATCCGCTGCTGAGAGCTTATGATTCAGAGCGACCAGGAAGTGAAAGTCACGCAGGAGCGGGTTTCCTACCTCCTCGACCTCCTGGCTCAATTGCGCTCGAGTACTCGTCCCGAGGAGTTGGCGCTCGTTGCCGGTGGGTACAGGGCTGAGGTGGAGCGCATGCAGCGCGAGATGCTCGATTACCTGACGCAGCCTGCCGGGACGGCCGCGAAGGCCGACTGACTCCGTTTGAAACGCGGAGCGGTCGGCGGTACGGTGGTGGGCAGTCCGAGACTTTGCACGAGAGTTCAACCTGCTCGACGAGGATACATCGATGAAAACGCTCGCCGTTTTGCTGCCGCTGGCTGCGGTGCTGACTGGGTCGCCGCTGGTGGGACAGGAACGGAAGAAGCCGCTCACCGCTACGCTCAAGGCGGAGGTCGCGGCGGAAGTTCGCGGCGAGGAGGCCGACGTCAACGTGCCGCCGCAGGGGTTTGCGGCGCTGTTCAACGGCAAGGACTTCGCCGGCTGGAAGGTGCCGGAGGGGGACGGCGGGCACTGGAAGGTCGTCGATGGCGTCATCGACTATGACGCCGCCAGTGAGGCCGAGGGCGATAAGAACCTCTGGACCGAGAAGGAGTACGGCGACTTCGTGCTGATGCTCGACTGGCGGATCAAGGAAACGACGGGCCTGTTCGCGATGCCGATCGTGCTGTCCGATGGCACGCACCTCAAGGACGCCACCGGCGAGGACATCAAGCTGCCGTTGCCCAATGCCGATTCCGGCGTCTACCTGCGAGGCAGCAGCCGGTCGCAGGTCAATATCTGGTGCTGGCCGATTGGCTCGGGCGAGGTCTACGGGTACCGCACTCAGGCGCAGAATCCGGAGGTGCGGGCCGGCGTGACGCCGCGCCTGCGGGCCGATCGGCGCGTGGGGCAGTGGAACAAGTTCGTCATCGTGATGGTGGGCGACCGGCTGACGGTGCTCTTGAACGGCCAGACGGTGCTGGAGAACGCGCAGCTCCCCGACGTGCCGGCAAAGGGCGCCCTCGCCTTGCAGCATCACGGCGGCCTGCGAAACGGCGAGTACACGCCGGCTTCGAGCCTCGTGCAGTTCCGCAACATCTACATCAAGGAACTGCCGACGGCCGCGGCCCCCGCAGCGAAGGCCGTCGGGCAGTGAATGCGGTCGAGAGTCGAGGGTCGAGGGTCGAGAGCCAGAAAGGGCGAACCCACGGGTCGCGGCCCGTAGGCGTCGGACCCTCAACCATCAACTCTCAACCCTGCTCAAGCCTCCGCGACCTCGATCATCGCTTTGTTGACGACTGTCTCGGGCCGCGTGAATGACTCAACGTCTCGACGACCTCGTCAAACGGCGTGCGGTGAGTGATCCAGCGCCGCGTGTCGATCGCGCCCTCTTCGATGCGTCGGATCTTCGGTTGTTCATGCGCAATTCCACTCGCCGTGCGGATTCCACTACAATCCACCCGTGGCCGGCATGACTTCAGGCCAATTCTACAGAGATTTCGTCGAAGATGGTGATCCGCGGAAGCTTACCGGTTTGCGCTCTTTCGCTGGCGGTGATTTTGAGATGGGAAAGCTGGTCAGCCGCAAAGGGGTCTGACCCCTTCGGGTGATCCGCAAAGGGGTCTGTCCCCCCTTTTCACCCGCGACCGTGCCTTCAGGAGGCCAGGATGGCCCGCGACTACAAGCCCGCTCCGCCCGACGTCTCGGAAGCCGACGTGCTGCCGACCGAGCACAGCACGACGCTCACGGAGCACGCCGACCTGATTGCGGAGATCAAGGAGACCGCCGATAAGCTGGCCCGCGATCAGGCCACCCGTGGGGATCTCAAGATCCTCAGCCGAGCGCTCAAGGAGCTGCGCTACGCCTTTAAGGTCTTCACGCCGTACCGGCGGCGGCGGAAGGTGACGGTGTTCGGCTCGGCCCGCATGCGGCCGGAGCATCCCGCATACAAGCAGTCGCTCGAGTTCGGCCGGCGGATTGCCGAGGAAGGCTGGATGGTCGTGACCGGGGCCGGCGGCGGCGTGATGGAAGCCGCCCACGTCGGGGCCGGCCGCGAGCTGTCGATGGGCCTCAACATCATGCTGCCCTTCGAGCAGGAGGCGAACTACGTCATCTCCCGCGATGAAAAGCTCGTCCACCTCAAGTACTTCTTCACGCGGAAGCTGCTGTTCGTGAAGGAAGTGCATGCCATCGCGCTGTGCCCCGGCGGCTTCGGCACGCAGGACGAGACCTTCGAGCTGCTCACGCTGGTGCAGACCGGCAAACGCGACCCCATGCCCATCGTGCTGCTCGACGAGCCCAACGGTACGTACTGGTCGGCCTGGGAGGATTTCGTCCGCGACCACCTGCTGGGCCACGGGTTGATCGCGCCGGAAGACATGTCGCTGTACAAGATCACCAATTCCGCCGAAGAGGCCGTGGAAGAGATCTTGGGCTTCTACAGCGTCTACAACAGCATGCGCTACGTGCGGGGGAAGCTGGTGCTGCGGCTGCACGTCGATCCGCCCAAAGAATTCGTGGAACGGCTGAACGACGAATTCGGCGACATCGTGATGACCGGCCGCATCGAGAAGTCGAAGACGCACCGCCTGGAAACCGACGACGAGCACCTGGCCCCGCTTCCGCGGTTGTCGTTCCACTTCGACCGCGTCTCCATTGGCCGCTTGCGGCAGATGATCGACCTGCTCAACAAGGAATTGGGGAGGTCGTAGCCGGGTTGATTTCGACGCAAAGGCGCGAAGGCGCAAAGGCACGCAAAGGTGGAAGAGAAGATGAGGTGAACGTGGCTTCGATCCAGATTGCATCGCCGTGCGGCAGCATGTAGGCTGAAGCGAAATCGTCGGCGTCGCTTTTCTCCGCGGCGCCGCAGCCCGCTTCGGGTCCTCTCATGGACGTCAACCCACAGCCGTACGAGAGCGATCCCGGCGCAACCCTGCGGTTGTTCCGTCTGCTGGCCGAAGCGAACCCGCACGCCATCGTCGTCCTCGATGGACAATGGCGGATCGCGCTGGTGAACAAGGCGACCGAGCGGTTATTCGGCTACGCGCAGCGCGAACTGGCGCGGCGGCCGCTCGAAACGCTGGTTCCCGGCTGCTTCGGCGGGGCGCCCGCCGGCGAGCCGCTGGGTCTGGCCGGTGATCTTCCGCCCAGGCGCGACCTGTGGGGCGTGCGCAAGAACGGGACGCGGTTCCGCGTCGAGGTGGGACTCAACCCCGTCCGTTCCGACGACGGGCTGTTCGTGTTCGGCACGATCCTCGACCTCACCGACCGCGTGCAGGCCGAAGAGGCACTGCGCGAGACAGAGCACCAGTACCAGTCGCTGGTCGAGAGCCTGCCGATCAACATCATTCGCAAAGATCTGGACGGCCGCCTGGTGTTCTGCAATGCGCTCTACTGCCGCACGATGAACCGGCCGCTCCAGGAACTGATCGGCTCGACCGATTACGACCTGTTCCCCAGGGAGCTGGCCGACAAGTACGTCCGCGACGACCGCCAGGTCATCGACAGCGGCGAAATCTTCGAAGACATCGAGAAGCACCGGCGGCCCGACGGCGAAGTGATTTACGTGCACGTGCTGAAGTCGCCGGTGCGCGACTCGCGGGGAAACATCGTCGGCGTGCAGGGGCTGTTCTGGGACGTCACCGATCGCGAGCGGGCCGAACAGGCGCGCCGCGAAAGCGAGGTGCGGCTGCGGGCGATCGTCGAGACCACGCTCGACTGCATCATCATGTCCGATCGCGACGGGCGAATCGTCGAGTTCAATCCCGCGGCCGAAAAGACCTTCGGCTACACGCGCGAGGAAGTGCTGGGCCGCGACGTGAACGAGCTGTTGTTTCCAGCCGCCGTCCGCGAGCGCAATCGCGAGAACCTCGCGCGGTACACGAACCATGCCGAGAAAGGCTCGCTGATCGGACAGCGGATCGAGTTTCCGGCCTTGCGCAAGGGCGGCGAAGAGTTCCCGGCCGAGATGGCCATGCAGCCGGGCACGCTCGACGGCAGGCCGGTGTTCATCGTGTTCTTGCGCGACATCACCCGCCGCAAGCTGGCCGAGGATGCCCTCGACCACGAGCGCTACCTGCTGCACACGCTGATGGACAACCTGCCCGACAGCATCTACTTCAAGGACGTGAAGAACCGCTTTTTGCGGATCAGCCGGGGAACGTCCGAGAAGTTCGGCCTCGACGATCCCGGGCAGGCACTGGGAAAGACCGACTACGATTTCTTCAGCGAGGAGCACGCCCGCGAGGCGGCACAGGACGAAGCGGCGCTGGTGGAAGGGCGGCTGCCGATCATCCACAAAGAGGAGAAGGAGACCTGGCCGGACGGGCACATCACGTGGGTCGCCACCACCAAGCTGCCGCTGCACGACAAGACCGGCCATGTGACGGGCACGTTCGGCATCTCGACCGACATTACCGAACGCAAGCTCGCCGAACAGGCGTTGCGCGAAGCCAAGGAAGCCGCGGAAGCCGCCAATAAAGCCAAGAGCGATTTCCTCGCCAACATCAGCCACGAGATCCGCACGCCGATGAACGCCATCATCGGCATGACGGAACTGGTGCTCGACACCGAACTGACGATTGCGCAGCGCGAATACCTCACCACGGTCTGGGAGTCGGGCGAGGCGCTGTTGTCGCTGATCAACGACGTGCTCGACTTCTCCAAAATCGAGGCCGGGAAGCTCGATCTCGAGGCGACGCACTTCAGCCTCCGCGAGCTGGTGGGCGACACGGTGCGCTCGCTGGCCTTACGCGCGCACCGCAAGGGGCTGGAGCTCGCTTACCACATCGATGCCGAAATCGACGATGACCTCGTCGGCGATCCGGTGCGGCTCCGGCAGGTGCTGGTCAACCTCGTCGGCAATGCGGTCAAGTTCACCGAGCGTGGCGAGGTCGTGCTGTCCGTCGGTCTTCAGGTACGCGACGGCGACGACGTGCTGGTGCACTTTGCGGTCCGCGATACCGGCATCGGCGTACCTGCCGACAAGCTCGACGTGATCTTCGAGGCCTTCGAGCAGGCCGACAACTCGATGACTCGCCAATACGGCGGCACCGGTCTGGGGCTGGCGATTTCCGCCCGTCTCGTCGAGCTGATGGCGGGCCGCTTGTGGGTCGAAAGCGCGCTCGGCGCCGGCAGCACGTTTCACTTTACCGCCCGCTTCGAGGCCCACGACGGCCAAGCCTGCCTGGAGCCGCCGGCCAGCGTGGGCGGAACGCGCGTGCTCGTGGTCGACGACAACGAGACGAACCGACGCATCCTGGTCGAGATGCTTTCCGGCTGGGAAATGCCGGCGACGCCCGTCGGTGGCGTGGAGGAAGCGCTGCGGGCGATCCGCGCGGCCGACGCCGCCGGCCAGCCCTTCCAGCTTGTGCTCGCCGACGTCAATATGCCGCGAATCGACGGCTTCACCTTTGCGGAGAAGATCAAGCACGACCCGCAGCTTGGCGGCACAGTGATCATGATGCTCACCTCCGGCGACCGGCCGGGCGACGTGGCCCGCTGCACCGAGGTGGGAGCGGCCGCATACCTGATGAAGCCCGTCAAGCAGTCGGAGCTGTTCGATGCCATCGTGGCGGCGCTGGGGGCCGTCGCGCCCGAAGCCGCAGGCCGTGCCGAAGACGCGCCCGCCGCCATCGAGATGCCTCCGCTGGAGATCCTGCTGGCCGAAGACAGTCCGGCCAACCAGAAGCTCGCCGTCGGCATGCTCCAGCGGTGGGGACACCGCGTGACGGTGGCGAACAACGGCAAACAAGCCGTCGCCGCCGCCGGCACGAGCGATTTCGACCTGATCCTGATGGACGTGCAGATGCCGGAGATGGACGGCCTCGAAGCCACGCGCGTGATCCGCTCGGCCGAACGAGCCGCGGGCCGGCACGTCCCCATCGTGGCCATGACGGCGCACGCCATGAAGGGCGACCGCGAGCGGTGCCTCGCCGCCGGCATGGACAGCTACATCGCCAAGCCCGTCCGCGCCCGGCGGTTGCAGGAGACGATTGCCGACGTGGTCGGCCAGTGCCGCTGTCCAGACGAAGCCGCCGCGGCGCCGCGGGAGCAGCCCGCGGCGGTGCCGTTTACAACGACACAAGGGCGTTCCGCTGACGGAAAGAGTACCCGTCCGCAGAGTGTTCGGTTCGATCCTGCGCGCGTGCTCGATGTCGTCGACGGCGATCGAGAGCTGATGCGCGACGTGCTTGAGGCCTTTCTCGAAGAATCGCCCGTTGTGCTGGCGAAGCTCCGCCGCGGCCTCGAGCACAACGATCCGCCCGCGGTTCAACTGGCCGCGCATACGATCAAAGGTCAGATGCGGATGCTGGGCCTCGAAGCGGCCCACGATCTGGCGCTGGAACTGGAGACTCGCGGCCGCCAGCGCGACCTCGCGGGCGCCCACGAGCAGGCGGTCGCCCTCGCGCTGCTCGTGGACGCGATCGTGGCGCAGGTCGCTGCGTATCTGCGTCCGTCGCTCGAACCGGCCCGCGAAGAATGAGAGGTGGCACATGACGCGGATTCTGGTGGTCGACGATTCCGCCATGGATCGGCGGCTCGCCGGAGGCCTGCTGGAGAAGCGCGCCGGCTGGTCGGTGCTGTTCGCCGTCGACGGCCGCGACGCGCTGGAGCAGATCGAGCTGCACATCCCCGAGCTGGTCGTCACCGACCTGCAGATGCCGAACATGAACGGACTGGAGCTCGTGGCTGCCGTTCGCGAAGACTACCCGCTGATCCCC